>JBKPFD010000368.1:0-5080 GCA_046729155.1 Actinomycetota bacterium | reverse complement strand
GACGACGTCTGCTCGCCGCTCGCGAAGAGCAGCTGAGCCTCGACGTTGTTCGTGCGGCCGAACTCGTGCCCCTCGTGGAGCGTCAGCTCCCAGCTCTGGCGCGGGGCGGCCCAGTCCTCGAGCTGCTGGGCGAGCTCGGTCAGGCGCGGCTCGACGTCGACCTCGAGCTCGCGCTCGGGACGCTCGGCCTGAGTGGGGCGCGGAAGCACTTGCAGCGTGGCCATGCGGCCACGGTTCCCGGCGCAGGCAGGGCGCAAACGTGAACCGCAAGCTCGTCGTCTTCGTGCCGCGTGAGGCGCTCGACACCGTCCGGGACGCCGTCTTCGCGGCCGGTGCAGGACAGATCGGGGACTACAAGCGCTGCTCCTGGTACACGGAAGGCACGGGGACGTTCCTCGGCGGCGAAGGCACGGATCCGGCGGTCGGCGCCGCCGGCCAAGAGGAGCGCGTGCCCGAGCTCCGGCTCGAGACCGTCTTCCCGGAAGAACGACAGGACGACGTCGTGGCTGCGCTCCGGCGCGCGCACCCGTACGAGGAGCCCGCGTTCGACGTCTATCCGCTGCTGTGAAGGCGCGGCTCTCGACGGACGGCGGAGCGCGCGGCAACCCCGGCCCCGCCGCGTACGGCTACGTGCTCGAGGCCGAGGACGGCACGGTGCTTGCCGCGCACGGCGAGAGGATCGGCGTCGCCACGAACAACGTCGCCGAGTACTCGGCGCTCGTAGCCGGCCTGCAGAAGGCCGCCGAGCTGGGCATCGACGAGCTCGAGGTCGTCTCCGATTCCGAGCTCCTCGTCAACCAGATGCGGGGCTCGTACAAGGTCAAGAACGAGGCGCTGAAGGAGCTCTGGCGCGACGCGATGCGCCTGGCGACTGCGTTCGACAAGGTCACGTACAGCGCAGTCCGCCGCGAGCACAACGAGCTCGCCGACCGGCTCGTGAACGAGGCCCTCGACGCGGCCGACTAGCCCGAAGCAAGATCTGCCTGAGACGAGAGGTCACCCTCGGACGTGGCCCGCCGGGCGGGGCACTCAGGGCTCTGGGCGCTCAGCAGCGATCGAGCTGTGGGCTGAAGGCGGATCACCTCGGGCGGACTACAGAGGCCCGGAGCCTCCTCGATCGTCCGCCTGGCGTCTGAGCCGCCGCGACCGGCGTCGCCGGGATATCCGCAGAAGAAGGCGAGCACGTTGACGCCCCCGCGCACGGGGAGGCTGGGGAAGGTGTTCTTGCTCTTCTCCGTCAGGAAGTAGCCGAGAACGCGGCCACTCTCGGCCTCGACCGCGTCTGCGATCGCGAGCTCGAAGAACGACATGACGAGCCGCTCGTCGACGGTGGGCTCGAGGTGGAGCACGGTCGCCTCCACGATCCCGGGCGGCGGTGATTGGCTGCCCGGCGGCGCACGCTCGCCTTCGAGGAAGAACGCAGAGTCGGGACGCGCAGGACGAAGCAGGAGGACGTTGGCGGAGTCGAGCATGGTTGCGTTGGCCGCCTCCCGGTTGGCCTTCCAGACGGCCCCGTTGGTGTAGAACCGTTCGAGGCTTCGCGCTCGTTCGCTCATGGTCGGGAAGCCGCGCAGCCACGTGAACGCGTCTGGATCGTCTACCTCGCGGAACTGCCCGATCACGGCCATGCCTTCCCGCTCCTGGCTCTCGACCAAGGTGCTGTCGAAGAGATCGATCAGTACGTCGCGCTGGCCGGGACGAAGCGTGTAGCGGCGGAGCTCGACGACGGGAGAGAGGAGGCCCCGAGGCTCACTTCCTCCCATACGTGCCTGCGGAGCTGCCACGACCTCAGGCGGCCGCCCCGAGCGGGTCGCGAGCTCCGGCGAGCCAGATGTGCGTTGCCGCAAGCGCACGCCACGGCCGCCAGCGCTCCGCGACCTCCTCCGGGCGCGTGCCGTGCCGCTCGAGCGCCGCTCGCAAGCCGAGGTCGGTCGCGGGGAAGGCGTCGCGCTCGCCGAGGCGCAGGGCGACGTAGTGGGCGGTCCAGGGGCCGAGCCCGTCTATCGCCGTGATCGACTCGACCAGCCGGTCGAGGCTGACGCTGCGGTCGAGCCGGATCTGATCGTCGGCGACGGCGCGGGCGAAGGAGCGCACGGCGTCCGCGCGAGCGCGCGGGATGCCGATGTCGCGGATGTCTGCCTCCCCGAGCGTCTCCGCCGCCGGGAACATGTGCGTCAGCCCGAGCTGGGTGAGCCCGCCGACGCGCCTCCCGAACCGTTCGACCAGGCGCCCGCAGATGGTGTTTGCCGCGCGAATCGTGATCTGCTGGCCCAGGATCGCCCGGACAGCGGTCTCGAACGGATCCCATGTTCCCGGGACCCGCACGCCCGGCCGCGCGCGCAGCATCGGCCCGAGCATCGGGTCGCCTTCGAGATCTCGCCGCGCCTCGCCCAGGTCGAGGTCGAGGCCGGGGATGCGGCGCGCGCGTTCGACGACGTGGATCAGCTCCTCCCAGTGCGGGAGGTGGAGCAGGAGATGCAGATCGCCGGCGTCGCCGGGGAACAGCTCGATGACGCCTGGGTTCCCCCGGACGACGACCGTCCGCCGATAGCGGTCGCCGGCGACGTGCTCGACGCCTGGGATCGCCCGCTCACCGAGGTAGGACGCGATTGCGGGCCAGTCGAGCTCGCCGTCGAACGGCAGACGCACCAACAGCCCTCCGTCGGCCACGAGCCGGTCCTTCAGCCGCCGACGCCTTCGCAGCTCGTGAGGTGACGCTCGGAACACCTCGCGGCACGCCCGGTTGAACTGCCGCACGCTGCCGAACCCGGCCGCGAACGCAATCTCGAGCACGCTCAGGTCGGTGTCGTCGAGGAGACGCCTCGCGAAGTGGAGGCGAGCCGAGCGTGCGAGCCCGTCCGGAGTCACGCCGAGATGGGTCGTGAACAGCCGGCGCAGGTGCCGTGCCGAGACGCCGAGCCGCGCCCCGAGGGTGGCTTCCGTCCCGCCGTCGAGAGCTCCGTCGAGGATCATCCGCACGGCCCGGCAGACGAGCTCCGGCCCGTCCCACGGCACGAGCGGCGCCCGGCGATAGGGCCGGCAACGGAGGCAAGCCCTGAAGCCCGCCGCCTCTGCTGCGGCTGCGTTTTCGTAGGCGAGCACGTTCTCGGGTTTGGGCTGCGCACCGCAGCCGGGTCGGCAATAGATGCCTGTCGTGACGACCGCCGAGAAGGGCTCCACGACGAAGATATAGCGCGCGCGGGCTCGCCCGATCGGACGGATTCGGACAGGCGGATCGTCGCCGTCGGCCGGATCCGGACACGTTTCTCGAGCCCGAGCTCATGTGTTCGCCGACTGGTCCGGATGTGGCGAGTGTCGCTGCACCGGCTCCCGCACCCTGCTTTCGCCGGATTGTCGGCGAGCGACGAAAGGAGGACGAGATGAAGACGTTTCGGCCGACTCGGCCGAGAGTGGCGTGGGGGGTCGCGCTCGGAATCCTGTTGGTTCTGCTTCTTGCAGTGACATCGGGAGTCGGCGCGTCCGGGGCCGGGGCCTCTGGCCAGACGTCGGGGTACCAGGTCGAAGAGCTCGGGACGCTCGGCGGAAGCGCCATCGGGTCGAGCGTCAACAACCGGCCCTGGGTCGCGGGCTTCTCGGCGGTTCCGACGGGCGAGGTGCACGCAGCTCTCTGGCGCTTCGGTTCGGTCACGGACCTCGGCACATTCGGCGGGCCGGGCACGAACAGCGCCGTCCTGTGGCCGGTCGAGAACGAGCTCGGCGTCATCAGCGGGATCGCGGAGACCGACGAGCTGAACCCGCTCGGAGAGATCTGGAGCTGCGGCTTCTTCTTCACTCAGTCGCGGCGTAACTGCTCGGGGTTCGTCTGGCAAAACGGGCAGAAGAGGGCTCTCGACACGCTCGGGGGCTTCAACAGCTTTGCGACCGGCACGAACAATCACGGGCAGACGGTGGGCTGGGCCGAGAACACCGTGGAGGACGATTCCTGCGTGCCTCCGCAGCAGCTCCAGTTCCTCGCCGTGATCTGGGGGCCGGGCGAGGACGCGCTGCAAGCGCTGCCGCCCCTACCCGGCGACTCGGCGACGGCGGCGACGGCGATCAACGACCGCGGTGATGTGGTCGGGATCTCCGGCGACTGCGACCGCGCATTCGGTCGGTTCAGCGCCGTGCACTCGGTGCTCTGGAGGAACGGCGTGCCAATCGACATCGGCGACCTCGGCGGCGTCGCGTGGAACACACCGATGGCGATCAACCGCAAGGGCGAGGTCGTCGGCTTCGCGAACCGCTCGGCAGCCGACGGCGGCGCCCTTCGGCCGCGGGCGTTCCTGTCGACGAAGCCGGGACGAATCGTCGACCTCGGCGCCCTGGGCACGGATCCCTATAGCCAGGCGCTCGGCATCAACGAGGATCGCCAGATCGTCGGCGTCTCGTACTCGGAGGGCTTTGCGACCTGCAGGGCGTTTCTCTGGGAGCGTGGTGTCATGACCGACCTGAACGACCTCGCTCCCGCTTACTCGGGCCATCTCTGCGCCGCGAACGACATCAACGACAGCGGCCAGATCACCGGCGAGGCCGTCCAGCAGGGCACCGGACGCAGCGTCGCGTTCCTCGCGAGCCCCGACGAGGATTCCTCAGCGCGGTCGCGCGTTCGCGGGCCCCGGACGGCACCCGCCGTCTCGTGGGACGTGCTGCGGAGCGTCATGACCCGTTCCGGCGTGCTACGGGAGGACATCGGCCGCTAGCCCGGCCGCAACCGTGGGAACCGGCCGGAGCCGGCGATCCGGCCGCTTCCCACGACCCCCCGTCCTGCCCGCGCGGGCCGCATCGCGCCGATCTCGAACCGCCTCGCCTCCAGCGCAGCAGCCGCATGGGATCGCGGGCCTCGAGGCGCTTGGTCAGTCCTCTTGAATATGCGACGATCGTCACGAAAGAGGACCGAGATTGGGGAAGCGGCGATCTAGGTCTGCGGCATCCGACTCACGGCGCCGAGCAAGGACGAAACGTGGGTCGGGCGGTCATGGGCTACGTCGTCAATGGGCGGATTTGTCGCTCGAGAAGAAGCTTTCGATCCTCGTCGTTCCAGTCGTTCTCACTCTCGTGGGCGTGCTAGCGCCGCTCGTCG
>JBKPFD010000367.1:0-3283 GCA_046729155.1 Actinomycetota bacterium | reverse complement strand
GGGTCCTGCGTGGCGGCGGCGCTGTGCAGCGGCATCACCTTCATCTCGTTCCGCGACGGCGAATTGACCTCGGCTCCGCGCTCGACCAGAAGTCGCGCCGCTTCGACGTGCCCGAAGAAGCTCGCCAGCCCGAGCGGCTGAAAGCCGTCCTCCGCCCAGGCGTTCGCGAGGCCGGGATCGGCGGCGAGCAGCTCGCGCAGGCGGTCGGTCCTGCCGACTGCCGCTGCCTCGAACACGTCGAGCTCCGGGTCGGCCGCGAGCAACTCGTCGGCCCGGGTCTTGTCCCCCTGGTAGACGGCCTGCAGTAGCTCCGACATGTTGTCCTCCCTTTCTGCTATTATTTAGTTAGCCTAACTAAATGATTCATCGTCTGTCAAGCACCCCTCTCGAAGCCGCCGACCGCTTCCACTCGGCGGCGATCCACGCGCTGCGTTTCGTCGCACGCGAGGACCCGGCGAGCGGCCTCAGCGCGGCCCGCCTCTCCGCCCTCTCGGTGCTCGTCTTCGGCGGAGCGAGGACACTCGGGGAGCTCGCCGCCGCCGAGCAGGTGCGGCCGCCGACGATGACGAACATCGTCCGCGGCCTCGAGCAGGCCGGCCTCGTCCGCCGCGAGGCCGATCCGCGCGACGGTCGCGTCGTCAGGCTGACGGCGAGCGCGAAAGGCAGACGTGTCCTCGAGCGGGCACGCGAACGGCGCATCGCCAAGTTGGCCGAACGGCTGGCCGGCCTCGACGTCCATGAGGTAGAGCGCGTGCGCGACGCCGCGGAGCTCGTAGAGGACGCGCTCAGGCCGTCTTCCGCTCGGCCCGAGCGGCCTGCTCGCGCCGGCGGATCCGCGGGTTCATGAGCTTCACGATCTCCAGCAGGTAGACGATGTAGACCGACGCGCCGATGGCGGCCACGCCGATGGCCGCGTCGATCAGCGTGTTCGAGACGTCAAGGTCGCCGTGCGGGCGCGGCGGGAGGAAGCGCGTGGCGAGCGCGGCCGCTGCGAGCGTGCCGCACCACACGTACATGTACAGCGCGGCGCGCCGCTGCGAGAAGCCGATGTTGACGAACCGGTGGTGCAGGTGCGTGCGGTCGGCCGCGTAGAGCGGGCGTCGGTACTTGAGCCGCTTCGCGATCACGAAGGCCGTGTCGGTGATCGGCACGGCGAGCACGAGCAGCGGGAAGAAGAGGGCGACGGTCGCCGCCGTCTTGAGGAGGCCTTGGATCGAAAGCGTCGCGAGCGTGAAGCCGAGCAGCATCGCCCCCGAGTCGCCCATGAAGATCCGCGCGGGGTAGAAGTTGTGGTGGAGGAAGCCGAAGCACGCGCCGGCGACGATCGCGGACAGGATCGCCGCCTGGGGCTTGCCGAGCGAGAGCGCGATGATCGCGAACGTCGAGCCGGCAATCGCGCAGATCCCCGCGGCCAGACCGTCCATCCCGTCGAGGAAGTTGACCATGTTCATGATCGCCACGATCCAGATGAACGTGGCGGGGACGCCGGCCCACTCCGGCAGGTCGTGGACGCCGAGGACGGGAAACGTGAAGCGGTCGATCGTGACGCCGAAGCCGATGGCGATAGCCGCCGCGGCGCCTTGGCCGCCGAGCTTCGCCCACCACGGCAGTCCCCGGAAGTCGTCGACGACGCCGACCGTCGTCGCCACGGCCGCGCCGAGGAGGATGCCTCGATAGGCGCCTTCGAGGGTCAGGAACGCGAGCGCCGGGACGAAGATCCCGAGCATGAGCGCGATGCCGCCGAGTCGCGGCACCGGCCGCAGGTGGATGCGCCGGGTGTCGCCGGGCTGGTCGACGACGCCGAGGATCCGCGCGAACCGGCCCACGGCCGGGGTCAGGACGAGGACGACACCGAGCGCGACGAGGAAGCCCCAGAGGACCTCCGGGTTCTCGCGCAGGTTGTCCCACATTTCTGCCTACCGCGCCGCTCGCGGCGCGTCAGGCAGAAAGCACGGGCTCTGCCCGTGCCTCCGCCTGAACGAACCGGTCGGGCCCTTTGAAGCCGTCATCTCCACCGCGATGCCCACGTTACTTCGTGCCGTAGAGACGGTCGCCTGCGTCGCCGAGGCCGGGGACGATGTAGCCCCGCCCGTTCAGCGCCCGGTCGACGGCGGCACAGAAGATCGGCACGTCGGGGTGCTCCGAGTGCAGGCGCTCGATGCCCTCCGGGGCCGCGACGAGGCAGATGAGCCGCACCGACCTCGCGCCCGCCTTCTTTACGGCGGAGATCGCGGCGACGGACGAGTTCCCGGTCGCAAGCATGGGGTCGAGCACGATCGCGTCGCGCACGCCGAGGTCGTGCGGCAGCTTCACGTAGTACTCGATCGGCTCGAGCGTCGCTTCGTCGCGGAAGAGCCCGATGAACCCGACGCGCGCGCCGGAGACGAGCTCGAGGAAGCCGTCGAGCATTCCCATGCCGGCCCGCAGCACCGGGCAGACGGCGACCTTCTTCCCTGAGATGCGCTCGACCTCGGTCCACTCGAGCGGCGTCTCGACGCGGACGGTCTCGGTCGGCAGGTCCTTCGTCGCCTCGTAGGTGAGAAGCGCGGTCAGCTCGTGCACGAGTCGGCGGAAGTCGCCGGTCGACGTGCGCTTGTCGCGGAGGTACGAGAGCTTGTGCCGGACGAGGGGGTGATCGACCTCGACGACGGCTTTCGTCGGGGCTTGGACGGTCACGCCATCTATGTGGGGAAGCCGCGGAAGCCCGGGTAGAGCGGGTGCTTCGCGCAGAGCGCCTGGCTGCGGGCGGCGAGCGCGCCAACGTCGGGCGACTCGCCGAGCGCCGCGACGATGATCTCACCGACCTCACGGAAGTCGTCCTCGTCGAAGCCGCGCATGGTCGCGGCGGGCGTGCCGATGCGTATGCCGGAAGCGACGGTCGGCGGCCGCTCGTCGAACGGCACCGTGTTGCGGTTGACGGTCAGCTTCACTTCGTCGAGGCGCTCCTCGGCGTCCTTGCCCGTCCAGTCCGTCCGGCGCAGGTCGACCTGGAGCAGATGCGTGTCCGTGCCGCCCGTGAGCACGTCGAGCCCGCCGTCCTGCAGTGTCTCCGCGAGCGTGTCGGCGTTCGCCCGGACCTGCCCCTGGTAGTCGCGGAACGCCTCGGTCGCCGCGATCTTGAAGCAGGCCGCCTTCGCCGCGATCGCGTGGCAGAGCGGGCCGCCCTGCATGCCCGGGAAGACCGCGCGGTCGACGGCCTGGGCGTGCTCCTCCTTGCAGAGGATGAAGCCGGAGCGCGGACCGGCGAGCGTCTTGTGGGTCGTCGACGTGACGAAGTCGCAGT
>JBKPFD010000366.1:0-2450 GCA_046729155.1 Actinomycetota bacterium | reverse complement strand
CTGGCTCACGCCGGCGCGGGCGATGCCGAAATCCGTGACCTTGAGGCGGCCGTCGGCGTCGGCCCTCACGTTGTGCGGCTTGATGTCCCGGTGGACAACACCCTTTCGGTGCGCGAAGCGGAGGGCTGTGAGCACCTGCCGCGTCGCGTCGATCGCGTCGCCAATCGGCAGCGGTCCCCGCGCGACGACGAGCTCCTTCAGGCTCCGCCCGTCGAGGTACTCCATCGCGATGTAGTAGGTGCCCTCGGCCTCGCCGCGGTCGTAGATGGCGACGATGTTCGGATGCGAAAGGCCGGCCGCGTTCTTGGCCTCGCGCCGGAAGCGCTCGACGAACTGCTCGTCATTCGCGTGCCGGTCGTTCAGGATCTTGATCGCGATCCGGCGCCCGAGCTCCTCGTCCTCGGCGAGGTAGACGTCCGCCATGCCGCCGGAGCCGAGCTTGCGGACGATGCGATACCGCCCGTCGAAGAGCATGTTGATGAGCGTGTCGAAGGTCGTCATCGGATCAGCGCTTCCATGATCTGCTTGGCGATCGGCGCGGCGGTCGTGCCGCCGGTGCCGCTCTGGCGCTCGAGGATTACAGCGACCGCGACGCGCGGGTTGTCGGCCGGCGCGAACGACATGAACGAGGTCGTGTTCGTTCCCTGGACGCCGCTCTCAGCGGTTCCCGTCTTGCCTGCGACGCGGATCCCCGGGATCTGCGCGGCCGTCCCTGTTCCCCCCTGGACGACGGACTCCATCATCTGCGCAATCTCGGCGGCGTTTCTCGCGCCGACCGCTCGCCCGAGCGCGTCCGGCTGCGTCTTCGTCACCTCCGAACCGTCCGGCGCGACGACCTTCTCGACGACGTACGGCTTCATCACCACCCCGCCGTTCGCGATTGCGGCGGCGACCATCGCCATCTGCAGCGGCGTCAGCTTCGGCTCGGCGGTGTTCGGCCCCTGGCCGAATGCCGTGCGCCCGGGATCGATCTTGCTCTCGTCCGTCACGAGTCGTCCCCCGCTGTTGTAGAGGCCGCTGATGGCCCGCTCGTTCACCGGTGTCTCGAGCGGCGGGACCGAGTAGAAGCCGAAACGCTTCATCTTGTCGACGAGCCGGCGCCCGCCGAGCGCCTTGCCGATGTTGCAGAAGACGGAGTTGATCGAGTTCTGCATCCCCTGCGCAAGCGTCACGGTGCCGAACGGGGAGGACGTGTCGTAGTTGTTGACGCGCTGGCCGTACTCCTCGCAGTAGCCGGGGTCGTAGAAGGTCGAATCCGGCGTGAACTTCCCGGAATCGAGCGCGGCGCTCGCCGTCACGACCTTGAACGTCGAGCCGGGCGTGTAGAGACCCGCGGCGGCGCGGTTCAGGAGCCGGGCCTGACAGCCGAACTGCGGCGCCGACGCCTGGCCGAAATGGCCCTCGATCAGGTTCGGGTCGTAGGTGGGGCTGGACACGCTGACGAGCACGCGTCCCGTCTTCGGCTCGAGCGCGACTGCGGCGCCGCACTTGCCGGCGAGCGCGTTCAGCGCGACACGCTGCGCGCCCGGACGGAGCGTCAGGTGCAGGTCGTTGCCCTTGATCGTCGCGCCCTTCAGCTTGTCGAGCGTCGTGTCGACGACCGTGCTCAGGTTCGTGTTCGACCCGGTCAGGAAGTCGTTCTCGGACGCCTCGAGGCCCGCCCGCGAACGGACCGTCGTCGAGTAGCCGACGACGTGCGCCGCGAGCCCGTGCTGCGGATAGCGGCGGAAGTAGAGGTCCTTCCCGTCGACCCTGCGCTTAACGTTGTCGGCGAGGACCGTCCTCCCGTCGGCCGCAAGGATCTTCCCGCGGTCGATCTGGAACTCGGCGACCCGCTGGATCGAGTTGTCCTGCCGGTCGGCCAGCCCCGGTGCGGCCCAGGCCTGCCAGTAGGTCGTGCCGATGATGAGCGCCGCGAGCAGCACCATCGACATCACCGCAACACGCGTGATCTGGCGGTTCACGGGCGGCCCTCCATCGCGATCTGCGCGACCGAGTTCGCTCGATGTGACAGCAGCAGGAGGCCCGCGAGCAGGATGAAGTTGGCGACGACGCTCGATCCGCCGTAGCTCACGAACGGCAGCGTGATCCCCGTCAGCGGGACGATTCGGAGGACGCCGCCGACGATGATGAACGTCTGCAGCGCGAAGCCGAAGGTGAGGCCGACGGCGAGCAGCTTCGAGAAGCCGTCCTGGGCAAGCAGCGCGATCCGAAAGCCGCGCAGGCAGAAGAGCATGTACACGAGCAGGAGAGCCGCGGCGCCGACGAGACCCAGCTCCTGGCCGAGCGCAGCGAAGATGAAGTCCGTGTGCAGGTAGGGGATCAGCTCGCCGCCGCCGGTGTTCTCGAACGTGCCCTTGCCGAAGCCGGTGCCGCCGAAGCCGCCGTTCGAGATCGAGTAAAGCGCCTGGATGATCTGGTACCCGCTCGTCTCGGCGTCAGCCCACGGG
>JBKPFD010000365.1:0-7336 GCA_046729155.1 Actinomycetota bacterium | reverse complement strand
CTCTTGCTCCGCGCTGAGTCCGAGCCGCTCGCGGCTCGTGACGAGGACGCGTACGTCGGGCGCCTCGCTGAGCAAGGCCACGACCACCCGTCCCGCTGGAACGAGCTGCTCGAAGTTGTCGAGCAGGAGCAGCATCTGCTTGCCGCGCAGATGGTCGGCGAGACCGTCCTTGGCGCCGACTGTCTGCCCGATGGTTGGCTCGACGAGAGCAGGGTCGCGCAGGGCGGCGAGCGAGACCCACCAGACGCCGTCCCTGTAGTCGTCGACGAGCTCCGCCGCCGCCTGCAGGGCCAGCCGGGTCTTTCCGGAGCCGCCGGCGCCGGTCAGCGTCAGCAGGCGCGAGCCCGACAGCAACTCGAGCACATCGCTCAGCTCAGCTTCGCGGCCGACGAGCGCAGTCGGCTGCACGGGCAAATTCGTTTGATAGAGCGTCTTCAACGGGGGGAAGTCGCCGTCGCCGAGCTGATAGAGCGGCTGCGGCTCGGTCAGGTCCTTCAGCCGGTGGCGGCCGAGCTGTGTGAGCTCACCGGCTCCGTCGAGCAGTGCATAGGTCGCCTGCGAGACAAGCACCTGCCCGCCGTGGCCGGCGCTCATCACGCGCGCGCCGCGGTGGACGTCGATGCCCACGTAGCCCTCGGCAGTCACGAGCGGCTGCCCCGAGTGGAGGCCGATGCGGACGCGAATAGATCCCTCCGCGAGCCCAGCCTGCGCCTGCGCGGCGGCGGCGAGCGCTCCATCTGCCTCGGGGAAGGCGGCGAAGAACGCATCGCCCTGCGTGTCGACCTCGACCCCGCCGTGGAGGGCGAACGCTTCGCGCATCACGCGCCGATGCTCCGCGAGCGCGGCGGCGTAGCGCTCTGCGCCGAGCTCGTCGAGCAGCCGCGTCGAGCCCTCGATGTCGGAAAAGAGAAAGGTGACCGTGCCGCTGGGCAGAGGCCGCATCTGCAGCCCTCAAGTGAAGCGCGCAGAGAAGCCTGCGTCTAGGTGTAGTAGTGCGAGCGGCCGCGCCGGTGGTAGCGGAGGTATTTGTAGAGCTCGCCGAGGAACGGGATGCTCGCGAAGATCAGGCCGACGACGAGCATCCACGTGATCACCTTCTTGCCCTCGGTTGCCGCGTCGGCGAGTGGTAGGAGGATCGCGGAGAGGGTCGACATCGAGGCGCGACTCTAACCGACCAGCTCGCGGTGAGTCTCGAGCGCGCGGCCGACGGCGTCGGGCCCGGCGGCGGCCTCGGCGAGCTCGAGCAGGTCTGCCGGCTCGTCGTCGTCGCGGAGGGCCGCGCGCGCCGCGTCGAGCTCGTCGCGGCCGAGGAGCGCCGCGGTCGCGGCCCAGGCGGGCCCGTCACCGCTTGCGCGCTCGGCCTGAAGGTGGGCGGAGAGCGAGATCAGCTCGGCCATGTCCGCGACGGCCTCGACCGAGCCCGTCGCCGCGAGATGGACGAGGCCCTGCGCGTAGAGGTAGTCGCCGAGCAGGAGCCTCGTGTTGGCGTCGCGCGCCGCGAACAGGCGCGGCCGGCCGTAGTGGACGAGGTAACCCTCGTAGATCGTCTCGAGGGCGTGCGCGTAGCGCTCCTCGCCGAGCGGCGAGAAGACGGGCCGGCGGTCGCGCGCTCCCCAGGGACGGAGCGCGTCGCGCCAGAGCGGGCTCTCGCGCTCGGCGTCGAGCGCGATCGCCTGCCAGAGATCAGTGACCGAAGAGCTCACGGGCGGCCTCGATAGTGGCGTCGATCTCCTCGTCGCCGTGCTCGGTCGACGGGAACCAGGCCTCGAACTGCGAGGGCGGGACGTACACGCCGCGCTCGAGCATGTGCCGGAAGAACGTGCCGTACCGCTCCGTGTCCGCCGCTGACGCGTCCTCGAAGCTCTGCACGGGGTCAGGCCCTGTGAGGAAGACGGTCAGAAGGCCCCCGACTCGCTGGACACGTCCCAATCGACTGAGGCCTTCCTCCAGGCGCTTACCGACGAGCTCCAGACCCTCGTAGACCCATGGTTCGAGCGCGCGCAACGCAGCCAGCCCGGCCGCAGTCGCGAGCGGGTTCCCGGACAGCGTCCCCGCCTGGTAGACAGGGCCGGCCGGGGCGAGCTCGTCCATCACGTCCGCCCGGCCGCCGAAGGCCGCGAGGGGCAGGCCGCCGCCGACGACCTTGCCGAGAACGGTCAGGTCCGGCCGCACGCCGTACAGCTCCTGCGCGCCGCCGCGCGCAACCCGGAAGCCGGTGATCACCTCGTCGAAGACGAGCAGCGCGCCCGACGCGTCGCAGAGGCTCCGCAGGCCCTCGAGGAAGCCGGGCTCGGGCAGGACGACGCCCATGTTCCCCGCGACCGGCTCGACGATCACGCACGCGAGCCCCTCGCCGTAGCGAGCCACCGCCTGCGCCGCCGAGTCGACGTCGTTGTACGGACAGACGACGGTGTCGCCTGCCGCGCCGGTCGTCACGCCCGCCGTCGCCGGGATGCCGAGCGTGGCCGGCCCGGACCCGGCCTCGGCGAGGAGCGCGTCCGAGTGCCCGTGGTAGCACCCGGCGAACTTGATGATCCGGTCGCGTTTTGTGAACCCGCGCGCGAGGCGCACCGCGCTCATCGCCGCCTCCGTGCCCGACGAGACGAGCCGCACCTTCTCGACCGAGGGCACGGCCGCCACGATCTCCTCGGCGAGCTCGACCTCGCGCTCGGTCGCGGCTCCGAAGCTCGTTCCCTCCAACGCTGCCTCGCGAACGGCCTCGACAACCGCCGCGGGCGCGTGCCCGAAGATCAATGGCCCCCAGGACATGACCCAGTCGACGTAGCGCGCTCCTTCCGCATCCTCGACGTACGCGCCCTCCCCGCGCCTGACGAAGAGGGGCTCGTCCAGGCCGACCGCTCGCATCGACCGCACCGGCGAGTTGACGCCGCCCGGGATCACGTCGAGCGCGCGCCGGTAGAGCTCCGAGCGCGTGCCTAGAGCCACCCGGCGAGCTCTTTCGTCCAGTACGAGACGACGAAGTCGGAGCCGGCGCGCACGATCGCCGTCAGCGACTCGAGAGCCGCCTGCCTCTCGTCGAGCCAGCCCTGGGCCGCGGCGGCCTTGATCATCGCGTACTCGCCCGAGACGTTGTATGCGGCGACGGGCAGGTCGAAGCGCTCTCGCGCGGCGCGGATCACGTCCAGGTTCGGCATGGCCGGCTTGACCATGAGCACATCCGCGCCCTCGGCGACGTCGAGCTCGCACTCGCGCAGCGCCTCACGGACGTTGGCGGGATCCATCTGGTACCCGCGCCGGTCGCCGAAGGCCGGGGCCGACTCGGCCGCCTCGCGGAACGGGCCGTAGAACGCCGAGGCGTACTTCGCCGCGTAGGAGACGATCGGCGCCTCCTCGAGGCCGGCGTCGTCGAGCGCCTCCCGTAGCGCGCGTACGCGCCCGTCCATCATGTCGCTCGGCGCGACGACGTCGGCGCCGGCCTCGACGTGGCTGACCGCAGTGCGACCGAGCAGCCCGAGGGTCGGGTCGTTGAGCACGCGGCCGTCCTCGACGATCCCGCAGTGGCCGTGCGACGTGTACTCGCAGAGGCACACGTCGGTGATCAGCACGAGCTCGGGGAAGCGCGGCCGCAGCTCGCGGAGCGCGAGCTGGACGATGCCGTCCGAGTCCCAAGCCCCGGAGCCTTCGTCGTCCTTCTCCTCGGGGATCCCGAAGAGGAGGACGGCAGGTACGCCGAGCCCGGCGAGCTCGTCGACCTCGGCTACGAGGTCCTCGACCGAGAAGCGGCCCATCGCCGGCAGCGCCTCGTTCCGCTCGGTCGCGGGCCCGACGAAGAGCGGCATGACGAAGTCGGCCAGGTCGAGCCGCGTCTCGCGGACGAGCGAACGGAGCGCGCCCGTGCGGCGAAGGCGCCGGAGCCGGGTGGCCGGGAACGTGCTCACTGCTGGGAATCTACGCGCTGGCTGTCGGCGGCGGCAGGCGGCTCCTCGGGCGGCACGGGCTCGAGAGGCCGTGTCTCGGCCACCTCACGTGTCTCGGCCACCTCACGTGTCTCGGCAACCTCCTCGACGTCGACGGGCACGACCCCGGCCTTCCACGGCTCGAGCTCGATCCGCTCCGAGAAGAACTCCCAGAGCTCGCGAATGACGGCGAGCAGCGGCAGCGCGACGAACACGCCGGCCAGTCCGTAGAGCTCAGCGCCCGCGAGCAGCCCGAAGATGACGAGCAGCGGGTGCAGCCGCAACGCGCTGCCCATGAACTTCGGGACGACGATGTGCCCCTCGATCTGGTGGATGCCGAGGAAGAGCAGCGCGACCCAGATCGCGGAGACCGGGTTGACGACGAGCTCGTAGACGATCGGCGGGATGGCGCCGAGCCAGGGACCCAGGTACGGGATGAGCTCGGTGACGGCAACCCACGCGCCGAAGAGGACCGCGTACTTGTCCGCCCCCGGCGCCCAGCCCAGGGTCCCGAGGATCCACAGGCCGACGCCCGCGCTCGCGCCGATCGTGATCGAAACGAGCACCTGGCCGCGCACGTAGCCGGCTAACGACTTCTCGAGGCGGAGGATCAGCCCGGGGGACCCGGGCGTCGGCGGGAACCGGCGATCGGCGGCCTTCGCCAGTCGGCCCATGTCCAGGAGCATGTAGATCGAGACGACGACGATCAGGACGATGCTGAAGATGAGCTCGAAGATCGAGATCGCGGCCCCGCGCAGGAAGTCGATCACCTCGGACGTGTACTTCTCGACGTCCGCGGTCTTGAAGTCCTCGGCGATCTTGTCGCCCTCCTCGCGGATGTCGACGCGCTCGAGCCCGTGGTCGTCCAGCCAGGCCTGGAGCGAGTCCACGTCCTCCTCGAACCCCGTGCGGCCTGTCTGTCCGTGCTCGGCCGTAAGGTAGTCGTCGATCCGATTTGCAGCCGATTCCGTCTGGTCGACGACGATGATTCCGAGCGCGATCACGACCACCGCCAGTGCGGCCGCGAAGCTGAGGTAGACGATCGCGATCGAGAAGCCGCGCGGAATCCAGAAACGGCTGATTGCGCGGACGAGCGGGTTGAGCAGCAGCGCGATGAGCGCCGCCACGAGGAAGAGGAAGATCGCGTGAACGAGCTCGCTCGCGACGAACCACAGGAGCAAGGCCAGGATCGGGAGGCCGACGAGCTGAATCCAGCGCGGGATCTGGATCGTCGGCGTCCCGCCGTCCATGGCGCCGATCGTACCGCCCGTGTCGTCCGACTCCGGCCCCCCGCCTGGGAGTGGACCTTCGAGACGGACGGCAACTTAGCCGTGGACCGTCACGAACTCTGGGACGATTCCCGCTTACGATCCCGCTCCGTATTGTCACAAAGTCACCTTTCCACAGCTTCCTTGCAAGAGCCTCCGACCTGGGTTAGCGTGCCGCCCATGCCCTCGCCCCGAGCCCCCGGGCAGGCGCGCCGCACGCTGCAGGCTCGAGCATCAGCGAGACGCAGAGCACGCCGCATTGCTGGACTCGTCGCTGCCTCGATCGCGGCGCTCGTCACGCTGCTCCTGGCCGGATTCGGCTCAAACTCGTCGACCATGTCGGTCGCGACGGCCCCCGCGCCGGCGAAGCGCCTTCTGCCCGCAGGGCCGCCCAGGCCGCAGGTCGTCGCGCTGCGCGGCTCGCTCCGGCTGCAGCTTCCGATCGACCAGAGCCGCGTCACCGCGATCGGGTACCACGCCGTCGGCGGCGGCGCACTCGAGCTCGAACCGATCGGGCGCCAGGCGAACGAGGGGCTCGTCTCGCGCATCGTCCGCAGGCTCTTCGGCAGCGGCAGAGGCGGGATCACCTATTACCACCTCGGCGGCGAGGACGGCCCCGAGACGGCGGCCCTTGACGTGGGCGCCGGACCCGGCACCGACGTCTACTCGCCGGTCGACGGCACCGTCGTCGGCATCACGCCGTACGTCGTGAGCGGCAAGCCACTCGGCGCGCGCATCGACGTGCAGCCCGCGACCGCGCCGTCGCTCGTGGTCACGCTGACGCACCTGCGCCCCGACCCCGCGCTCTCCGTCGGCTCGACTGTGGCCGCCTCGCGCTCGAAGATCGGCACGGTGCTCGACTTCTCCGGTGTCGAGCGCCAGGCCCTCGCCCGCTACACGCAAGACGCGGGGAACCACGTCTCGGTCGAGCTGCGCCCCGCAGCGACACTGGCTCTTCCCTGAAGCTCCTCTTCGTCGCGGACGTCGTCGGCCGCGCCGGACGCGCGGCCGTGGAAGAGCGCCTGCCCGGGCTTCGCGAGGAGCTCGGCGCGGATTTCTGCGTCGTCAACGGCGAGAACGCGGCCGACGGCGTCGGGATCACGCCGAAGATCGCGGACCGCTTGCTCGCGTCGGGGGCGGACGTGATCACGCTCGGGAACCACGTGTTCAGGCGCCGCGAGATCGTGCCCTACCTCGATCAGTCGGAGCGTCTGATCCGGCCGGCCAACCTCTCGAGGCACGCGCCCGGCCGCGCGCTCGCGGTTGCGCCCGCCGCCGACGGCACGCTCGTCGCCGTCGTCAACTTGCTCGGCTTCCTCTTCCTTGGCCCCCACGTCGCCCCGTTCGAGGTCGTGGACGAGCTGGTCGAGGAGGCGCGCCGCCAGACGCCGTTCGTCCTCGTCGACTTCCACGCCGAGGCGACGAGCGAGAAGGTGGCGATGGCGCGCTGGCTGGACGGACGCGTAACGGCCGTGATCGGGACGCACACGCACGTGCAGACGTCCGATGCCCGCGTTCAACCCGGCGGCACCGCGGCGATCACGGACGCCGGCATGACGGGGCCGCACGACTCGGTGATTGGGGTCGAGGCCGACCTGGCTATCGGGCGCATGCGCACGGGGATGCCGGTCAGGTTCGAGACGGCCGAGGGCGGCGTCCGCATCGAGGGCGCCCTCGTCGAGTGCGACGGCTCAGGCCGGGCGACTGGCTGCGAGGCCGTCCGCGTCGCGGTCTCGTAGCGCGGCGAGGAGCAGTGCGAGCAGGCCGAGCAGCACGGCGTCGCGAACGAAGACCAGCCACGAGGCGACCCCGTCGAAGCGCAGCGCGAGGTCCCAGTAGCGATACGGGAACCAGAGCTGCGTGAGAACGAGCGCGGCGGCCAGCAAGCCCGACGCGAAGAGCCCACGCCGCCCGCCGATCAGAGGCACCACGGGCAGCAGCCAGATCAGGAACTGCGGCGAGAGCACCTTGCCGAGGGCGATGAAGGCGACGAGCGCGGCGGCCGACGCGAGGACGAGCCGTTCACGGGTGGCGGGGCCGCGCGCGAAGACGACCCAGATCGCGACCAGGACGACGGCCTGCACGATCGACTGCGCCACGGCGAGCGCGTCCGGCAGCCCGCCCTCGAGGTTCTGCGAGCCGTGGCTCGAC
>JBKPFD010000364.1:0-3721 GCA_046729155.1 Actinomycetota bacterium | reverse complement strand
GTCCTCGACCGCGACGCGACGATCGAGCGTCTGGCCGAGCTGACGGCCGAGGCTGCAGGCGAAGGCGCGCAGCTAGTCGTCTTCCCGGAGACGTTCGTCGCCGTCTATCCGTCCTCGGTGTGGGCGAAGCACTTCGCCGGCTGGGCGGACGAGCGCGCGAAGAGCACGTTCGCCGCGATCGCGCGCTCGGCGGTCAGCGTGCCCGGGCCGGCGGCCGATCGGCTCGGCGAGATCGCCCGCGAGCACGCAGTCTGGCTCGTGACGGGCGTGAACGAGGTCGATCCGGAACGGCCGGGAACGCTCTACAACTCACTCCTCTACCACGCTCCCGACGGCCGGCTCGCTCTGCACCACCGAAAGCTCGTCCCGACGAACCACGAGCGGCTGATCTGGGGCCAGGGCGACGGCCGCGGCCTGCGGGCGATCCCGACCGACATCGGTCGCATCGGCGGCCTCATCTGCTGGGAGAACTACATGCCGCTCGCACGCTTCTCGCTGTACGAGTCGGGCGTCGAGATCTACATCGCGTCGACGGCCGACGACGGCGACGCCTGGCAGGCGACGCTCGTGCACATCGCGCGCGAGGCGCGCGCGTTCGTGGGCGCGCCGGCGCACTTCCAGCGCGCCTCGGCGTACCCGGACGACTTTCCGCTCGCCGAGGCGCTTGACGGCAACGAGGTCATCGGCCGAGGCGGAAGCGCAATCCTCGCGCCGGACGGCGCGTACCTCGCGGGGCCGGCCTACGGGGAGGAGGCGATCCTCTACGCGGAGCTCGACCCTGCGCGCCTCTTGGCCGAGCGGCAGCGGTTCGATCCTGCAGGCCACTACCACCGGCCGGACGTCCTCCGGTTGCGGGTGCACGCGCCTCGGGACGGGCACGCGGACCGCGCGCGCCGCGCCGAGCGGGCCGCGGATTGAGCGCAGCGACCCACTGACCGGCTCGATCTCCTACACTGGAGGCGATGGTCGAGCTGATCTTCATGATGCTCGTCCTCAAGCTCCCGATCGTCTACCTGGGGCTCGTCTGCTGGTGGGCGATTCGAGCGGAGCCGGAACCCGAAGAGGCGGTCCTGCTCGGCGTCGCGCCAGACCCCGGCCCACCGTGGACGCGGCCGTCTCGTGCCCCACGCCGTCCGCGCAGCGGGCCGCACGGCCGGCCTGAGCGCTCCTATGCCCGCACGCGGCGGGCCGCGAGGGCGCTGCCCTGAGCACGCAGCCCGCCGAGTACCGGGACGGTGCGCGTCCCGATGACCGGTCGCGCCCCGGTGAGGCCGTCGCCGGGTTCCTCGCTGCCGCGTCGATCGCCCTCAGCGTCGTCGCGATGGTGCAGACGCCAGTACGCCTAGCGCCGTTCGCGCTGGTGGTCGCGCTGATCGCCGTCGCCATCGGCGGCCGTCACGCGCGCCTGGCGAGCATCGCCGTCGCGGTCGCCGCGCTCGGCTGGCTCGTCGGGATGATCGTCGCCATCTCGACCGAGAACCCGATCTACTAGACGCGGCGCCGACAGGGGTCTGCGTTGCTACAAAGAATCCGATGAGCGTGCACGACGTCGACGGCCCCAACGTCGGCTACGCACGCGCGCTGCTCGAGGAGTACCTGGAGAACCCGGAGGCAGTGCCGTCGGAGTGGCGGGCGGTGTTCGAGAGCGGCGACAGCGAGCTCCTCGAGGCGCTGCCCGGTCTCGCGCGCCTGCTCGAGACGCTCCGTCCGGACGGTAACGGGGCGGCGGCGACCGCTGCTCCCCAGGAAGCGGTGGCGGATGCCGTGCCCGTGCCCGAGACCGAGGCGCCGCCGGCCGAGGCACCGGCAGCGGCCGCCGTCGACGAGGAGCTGCTCGGGGCAGTCGCCGCGGCGGCCGCGCTGATCAAGGCGCACCGCATGCACGGCCACCTCGCCGCCTCGCTCGATCCGCTCGGCTCGGTGCCGGTCGGCGACCCGGCGCTCGAGCCCGAGCTCCTCGTTCCAAAGCTGACACCCGAGTTGCAGGCGCGCATCCCCGCCTCGATCCTCCGCGTCCACGTTCCCGGCGAGACGCTCGCCGACGTGCTGCCCCGCCTGCGCGAGACGTACTGCGGAACGATCGCGTACGAGATCGAGCACATCTCCGACCATCAGGAGCGCGTGTGGCTGCGCCAGGCGATCGAGTCGGGCCGCTACCGCACGCCGCTGACCGCCGACGAGAAGCGGAGGCTTCTCGCCCGCCTCACCGAGGTCGAAGGGTTTGAGCTCTACCTCCGCCGCGCGTTCCTCGGCCAGAAGCAGTTCTCGATCGAGGGCCTCGACGTGATGGTGCCGATGCTCGACGAGGCGCTCGAGCTCGCCGCCGAGGCCGGCGCCCATGAGGTCGTGATCGGCATGGCCCATCGCGGCCGGCTGAACGTCCTCGCACACATCATCGGCCGCCCGTACGAGGAGATCCTCCGCGAGTTCGAGGGCGAGCGGACGATCGAGGCCGTCGCGGCGACCGCCGAGGGCGCGAGCGGCGACGTCAAGTACCACCTCGGTGCGACCGGCCGGCGGCCGGCGACCGCGGGTGAGGTGACGGTGACGCTCGCCGCCAACCCGAGCCACCTCGAGGCGGTCGACCCCGTGGTCGAGGGCACCGCCCGCGCGGAGCAGACCGACCGCTCGACCGCCGCGGGCGTCCACGATGCCAGCGTCGCGCTCCCGGTGCTCATCCACGGTGATGCCTCGTTCCCGGGCCAGGGCGTCGTCGCGGAGACGCTGAACCTCGAGGGGCTCGTCGGCTACACGACCGGCGGCACGCTCCACCTGATCGCGAACAACCAGATCGGGTTCACGACGGAGCCGGCCGACGGGCGCTCCACGCGCTACTCGAGCGACCTCGCCAAGGGCTTCGACATCCCGATCATCCACGTCAACGCCGACGATCCCGAGGCCGCGATCTCGGCGATCCGGCTCGCGATGGCCTTCCGCCGCCGCTTCGGGCACGACGTCGTCGTCGATCTCGTCGGCTACCGGCGCCACGGGCACAACGAGGGTGACGAGGCCGCCTTCACGCAGCCGCTGATGGCGAAGCGGATCGCCGAGCAGCCGAGCGTGCGCGAGCTGTTCGCCGATGCGCTCGCAGCCGAGGGCGTCGTCTCGAAGGAGGACGCCGACGAGCTCGCGGCCGAGGAGCAGCGTCGCCTTCGCGCCGCGCACGAGACGCTGAAGACCGCGCTTGCCGCGCCGCAGGCCGGCTCGGGCGAGGGCACTCCGCGGGGGGCAGACGCGCACGTGGTCACGGCCGTGCCGGCGGAGCGCCTGCGCGAGCTGAACGCCGAGCTCGTCCGCGTTCCGGACGGCTTCACCGTCAACCCGAAGCTCGTCAAGCAGCTCGAGCGCCGGGTCGAGGCGCTCGACTCCGGCCGGATCGACTGGGGGCACGCCGAGGCGCTCGCTCTCGGCTCGCTGCTCGTCGAAGGGATCCCCGTCCGCCTGACCGGACAGGACACCGAGCGGGGCACGTTCGGGCACCGCCACCTCGTCCTGCACGACGCCGAGAACGGCGCGCAGCACGTGCCGATCAAGAGCCTCGACGACGCGCAGGCATCCTTCGAGATCTACAACTCGCCGCTCTCCGAGTTCGCCGCGCTCGGCTTCGAGTACGGCTACTCGGTCGCCGCCCCCGAAGCGCTTGTGCTCTGGGAGGCGCAGTTCGGCGACTTCGTCAACGGCGCGCAGATCGTGATCGACCAGTTCATCGTCGCCGGCCTGT
>JBKPFD010000363.1:0-6267 GCA_046729155.1 Actinomycetota bacterium | reverse complement strand
AACATCGCCGTCCTCACGCGCAGGGCCTCCTGGCGCGGCATCGAGCTCACGGTCGACCCGATCGGAGTCGGCGAGGCGGTGCGCCCCGGCGCCCACGACCTGCTCTACGTCGGCGGCGGCCAGGACCGTGAGCAGGCGCTCGAGGCCGTCGAGCAGCGGCTCGAAGTCGACGTCCCAGATCCACGACACGTCACGGCCGTCCGCAATGGCGTCGTTCAGCGCCAGCACCGCGAGGCGGGGAGGGCCGCCAGCCACGAGCGTCCGTACGGCCTCGTTGGCGCCCGCCGGGTTCTTGACCAGCAGCACGAGCACCGTCTTCTCGCCGATACGGATCCGCTCGAACCGGCCGAAGGCGGCGCTGAAGCGCTCCAGGCCGTCGTGGACGTCCTCGAGGGCGGCGCCGAGGCTCAACGCGAGCGCCGCCGCTCCCAGCGCGTTGTAGACGTTGTAGAGGCCGGGAACCCGCAGGCGGATGCGGCCGTCGCCCTCCGGCGTGTGCAGGTCGAATTCCACCCCCTCGAGGCCGTCGAGCTCGACCGCGCGCCCGACGACGTCCAGCGGTGGCCGGGCGTGCCCGCAGTTCTCACAGCGATAGTCGCCGAGGTGCCCGACGTACGCCGCCGCGTAGGCGTATGGCCGGCCGCAGCGGAGGCACCACTTCGAGTCGGCGGCGTGGGGGAGGGCCGTGGCGGCGTGGCGCGGATCGTCGAGGCCGAAGACGATCGCCTTCGAATGCTCGCGGGCAAGGTCACCGACCTGCGGGTCGTCGCCGTTGACGACGAGCACGGCGTCGGGCCCTAGCTCGGAAACTGCGCCCCGCCACCGCTCGGCGACGAGCTCGAGCTCACCGTACCGGTCGAGCTGGTCGCGAAACAGGTTGCCGAGGCAGAGCGCACGGGGCCGCACGCGTCGCGAGACCTCGGGCAGCGCCGCCTCGTCGACCTCGAAGAGCCCGAGCTCGGCGTCGCGCGCCGCCAGCAGCGTCGAGGCGACGCCGGAGACGAGGTTCGCGCCCGACCGGTTGTGGGCCAGGCGCAGCTTCGGCGAGAGGATCTCCGCCGCCATCGCTGCGGTCGTCGTCTTCCCGTTCGTCGCCGAGACGAGCGCGGAGCCCAGCGGGAGCCGCGCTGCCAGGCGATCGAGCGCCGTCGGGTCGAGGCGCGTCAGGAGCTTCCCCGGCACGGTGGTTCCGCCTCCGGTGCCCACCAGCCGCGAGAGGCTCGCAGCGGCGCGGGCCGCGGCGACACCGGCGACGAGCGGCACTCGAGGACGCACCGCGGCAGCGTAACCGTCGCCCGCGCTCCCGAATCTCAGGGATGGCCGCGCGATCCCTCGTTCCAGGGATTTTCCGGAGCCCCCGCGCGCCGTCTCACCCCAAAGGGTGATGAGCGGCCCCCTGGGCAGGCCTACGGTCAGCCTGTTTTCAATGGGTAACTGCGGCTCTGCGCCTAGGCGCGGAAAGGGAGAGGAATGTCAGATCCGAAGGGCACTCAAGGGCAGGTTCGATCGAGTGCGCTGTGGGGGACGGGCAACCGCGGAGGCGATTCGCGCGCCAACGCCCTGTGGGGCAAGGGCGGCCGAGGGTTCATCGCGTGTCTGCTCGTTCTCTTCGCAACGGCCATCCCGCTCGCCGGCGCTGGGAAGATCAACGCCGAGGAGCAGGGTGAGACGTACGTCGATCCGTACCTGCTCGCCAAGGCTGAGATGCAGCCGAACGCGCTCGTGAAGGTGATCATCCAAAGCAACGGGGGCGTGAACCGCGCGAGCAGGGCCTTCCGCTATGCGGACCGGCTCGACAGCGCAACCGACCGCGAGGCTCAGAAGGACAGCTTCAAGTTCCTGAGCTCGGTCGCGGTCACGATGAAGGCGCAGAAGGTCCTGAAGCTGGCGAAGGTGCCGGGGCTGACGATCACCTACGACTCGCAGGTGAAGCTGTCGGCGCTCCCGACCTCGAACCAGGTCTGGCCGACGGCGTCGGGCGTCCGCGCGATGTGGGGCGAGAGCACGACCGCTCAGACTCCGACGATCGCGATCGTCGACTCGGGCATCGACAAGAACCGGGCCGACTTCGACTTCGGCGCACGCGTGAAGCAGGAGGTCAACCTGACGACCCTGCGGAACAACTCGGCCGGCGACGGGCGCGGCCACGGCACGTTCGTGGCAGGGATCGCCGCAGGGAGTGCTCCGGGATATGCCGGCGCGGCTCCCCAGGCGAACCTCGTCTCGATCGACGTCATGGACGACAGCGGCATGGCTCGCACGAGCGACGTCATCGCCGCCGCAGAGTGGATCTACAACAATCGGCAGTCGAAGAACATCCGAGTTGTTAACTTCTCGCTCCACTCGACGACGCCGAGCAACTTCACGAAGGATCCGCTCGACAGGGCGGTCGAGAAGCTCTGGTTCGGCGGCGTGGTCGTCGTCACGGCCGCGGGCAACTACGGCGTCTCGACGGGCCCGAGCGGCGTCCCGTACGCACCTGGGAATGATCCGTTCGTGATCACGGTGGGCGCCATCGACCTCGAGGGCTCGACGAACGTGCGCAAGCACGAGGTGCCCTCCTGGTCGGCCTACGGCCTCACGAACGACGGCTTCCGCAAGCCGGAGCTGTCGGCAGCCGGCCGTTACATCATCGGCCCGGTCCCGCTCAACTCCTCGCTCAAGTTGGCGAAGCCTGAGAGCCTCGTGAGCCCGACCTATATGCGGCTCTCCGGGACGTCGTTCGCGTCCCCGATCGTCGCGGGCGCGGCGGCCCAGTTGCTGGCGAAACACCCGACGTGGACCCCGGACCAGGTCAAGGGCGCGCTCATGCTCAGGGCGCGGTTCGTCCCGGAGGAGGGGCTCCTCGGCGCCGCGGGCGTCGGCGAGGTCAACGCCTCCCGCGCGGCGGCGGTCACCAATCCGCCGAATCCGAACCTGGCGCTGAACAAGTTCCTCGTGCCGGATCCTGCGGGAAGCGGTACGCCGATCTTCGACGCGGTGAGCTGGTCGGACGTCGCCAAGGCGAACGCCTCCTGGGACTCCGTTTCCTGGACGGACGTCACGTGGAGCGACGCCTCCTGGTCGTCGGTCTCCTGGGCCGACGTGACTTGGAGCGACGTCTCCTGGGCGGACGTGACCTGGAGCGACGTGCTCGCAGCCGAGGACGTCACCTGGGAAGACGCGGCCGAGGCCGAAGTCACGCCTCCACCGACGGGCGACTACATGGTCACCCCGACGACGGAGGCCGAGGCGGCTGCCGATCCGAGCCTCGACGTAGCACCAGTCAGATTGCCCTGATCCAACAGCCTGATCCCTCTCCTACAGCGACGAGGCCGGCATTTACGCCGGCCTCGTCGCGTCACTCATCCGGGGGATGGCGGGTGCCGAGCCGGCACCTACCGTGAGTCTGACCTGTCACCTCTTGGCGGCCCCTGCTTAGGGATTAGGAGACAACCAAAAATGCGGTCGACACAAGCGTTCGAGGCGCTACCTTGAGCGCCGTTCCGAGCGAGATCACGTTCCGACGAGAGTCGGGAGCGCGCGACGGCGGGGCCGCGCGCCTTTCGCCCTCGGCGATGGCCTACCTCGTGGTCATGGGCCTGGCGGCGAGCGCCGCCGCGATCCCGTTCGCGCCGCGTCTCCAGGAGCACCACAGCCTCCGGGTCTGGGGCACCTTCCTCCTGCTCGCAAGCGGCGCCGCGCTGGCGCAGGTGCTGCTCGTCAAGACGCCGAGAAACCAGTCGTACCACGCGACGAACGTCTTCCTGCTCCCGGCGATCCTGCTGCTCCCGCCGGAGCTCGTGGCGCTGGTGGCGATCGTCCAGCACGTCCCGGCCTGGCTCAAGAACCGCACGGCCTGGTACATCGAGTCGTTCAACATCTGCAACTACGTCATCGCCACGCTCGCGGCGTGGGCCGGCGCGCGCGTCGTCCTCCGCGGCGACGAGCTCGTGGGGAACGGCGACCTCCGCTTCGCGCTGGCCGGCTTCGCCGCATCGGCGATCCTCGTCGGCCTCAACCACGCGCTGCTCGCGCCGATGCTCATGTTCGCGCGCGGCCACTCGATCCGCGAGTCGGGCCTCTTCTCGTTCCACGGCCTCTCGACAGAGCTCGTGCTCGCGGCGCTCGGCGTCGTCCTCGCGACGTTCTGGAACGCGAACCCGTGGCTGATCCCGTTCGCGATCGCCCCAGTCCTGCTGATTCACCGCTCGCTGTCGGTGCCGCAGCTCGAGGCGGAGGCGCGCGTCGACCCGAAGACGGGCCTCTTCAACGCCCGCCACTTCGGAGTCGCGCTCGCGGACGAGATCGCGCGCGCGGAGCGCTTCGACCGGCCCTTCTCGCTGATCATGGCCGACCTCGACCTGCTCCGCGACATCAACAATTCGTACGGCCACCTCGCCGGCGACGCCGTGCTCAGGGGCATCGCCGAAGTCTTCCGGACGCACCTGCGGCACTACGACGTGCCCGCGAGGTTCGGCGGCGAGGAGTTCAGCATCCTGCTGCCGGAGACGAGCGCCGAGGAGGCGCTCGAGATCGCGGAGCGCATCCGCCGCGCGGTCGCTGCCAAGGCCTTCGACGTCGAGACGTCGAGCCAGCCGATCCGGGCGACGGTGTCGATCGGCGTCGCGGCCTACCCGCGCGACGGCGCCGACGCGAACGAGCTGATCCACCAGGCCGACCTCGCCGTCTACCGCGCGAAGCTCCAGGGCCGAAACAGGGTCCTCGACGCCAGCTCCGAGCCGCTGGCGATGCCCGTCGACCGCCGGACGCGCCTGATGGCCGTCCCGGAGAGCGGCGGGCATCTCGAGCCGCTTCCGCCCGCGGTGGAGCTGATCCCGCCCGAGGAGCGGCGCCACCCGCGGCCGCACGTCGTCCACGGACCGCGCTTCCTGCAGCTCTCGCGGCCGCTGGCCAGCCTCGTCACGCTCGTGACGACCGTCGGCGCAGGCGCCGGGATCATGGGCCTCATGTTCGGGACGACCCAGGATCTCTTCGCGCTCATCGCGCTCGTCGTGCTCGTCGGCCTGGGGGAGGCCCTGGCGCTCGAGGTTGACGACGGCTCGATCTCCGTCAGCGCCGTCGGCGCGCTCGCCGGCGCTGCGCTGTTCGGCCCGCGCGCGGCGCTCCCGCTCGCGATCACCACCGCCGCGGTGCACTGGAGCGCCCGGCGCTACCCGCCGCACTACGTGCTCTTCAACATCGGCTCGCTCTGCCTCGCCTCGCTCGCGGCAGCGGGGGTCTTCGCGGCGGGCTTCGAAGGCACGCTCGGCGAGTTCGTCACCGTCGCAGCGGGCCTCATCGCGGGCCTCGCCTACTTTGCGGTCAACACCGGCCTGACGAGCCTCGCCATGGCCATGGAGGGCCATCAGCGGTGGTGGAGCTCCTGGCACGAGCGGTTTGCGTGGCTGGCGCCCCACTGGGTCGTCTACGGCTTCGTGGGCGGCGTGATGGCGATCGCCTACCACGCTGCGGGCCTGTACGCGCTGGCGGTCTTCGCCGTGCCGCTGCTCCTCATGCGCAAGACCCAGGAGGCGTATCTCCGGCACACGCAGAAGAGCGCGCAGAAGCTGCGCGAGGCGGCCGAGACGATCCAGACCCAGAACGTGTCCCTCGAACGCGCGAACAAGCTGCTCAAGGAGCGCTCGACTGCCGCGATGGAGAGCCTCTCGGCGACGGTGGACGCCCGCGACGCCTACACGGCCGGCCACTCGCGCCGGGTGCAGCAGCTCGCCCTGGCAATCGGCCGCGAGCTCGGCCTGTCTCAGATCGAGCTCGATCTGCTCGGCCACGCGGCGCTCTTCCACGACATCGGCAAGCTCGCCGTGCCCGACGCGATCCTGCTCAAGCCCGCAGTCCTCACCGAGGAGGAGTGGGCGCTGATGCAGCGGCATTCGGACGAGGGTGCGCGCATCATCGACCGCCTCGGCTTCCTCAACGATGCCGTGCCGGCTATCCGCCACCATCACGAGCGCTTCGACGGCACCGGCTACCCGGACGGGCTGAAGGGCGAGGAGATCCCTCTCGGCGCACGCATCATCCACGTCGCCGACGCGCTCGACTCGATGCTGACGACCCGCATCTATCGCGCGGCCAGGCCGGCGCTGGAGGCGATGGATGAGCTCAAGCGCGCGGCCGGCACGCAGTTCTGCCCGCGCTGCGTCGCTGCCCTCGAGAGCGTGCTCCCGCCGGAGATCCTGGCCGACGAGGAAGCACGGCTCGAGCTGCTCGCCGCCTCGTAGGCCGAGCAACTCAACAGACTAACGCTACTTTGCAGTTCGGCTAACC
>JBKPFD010000362.1:0-15739 GCA_046729155.1 Actinomycetota bacterium | reverse complement strand
ATTTCGGATCGGGCATCTGGTCGTAGACGCGCCGCATGGCGGGCGCCATCTTCCGCGACAACCGGCCGGCGACGATCATCAGGTCCGACTGGCGGGGTGACCCGCGGAACACCTCGGCGCCGAAGCGCGCGATGTCGTAGCGCGACGAGACGATCGCGATCATCTCCATCGCACAGCAGGCGAGACCGAACGTGTCCGGCCAGATCGAGCTCTTCTGCGCCCAGCGAACGGCCTTCTCGACCGTCGTCAGCATCAGCCGTTGTTCGAGGTCGCCGAGCTCTTGCTCGAAGACGCCCGGCCCCTTGCCGTGCATGAGCAGCCGCTCGGAGTTGAGCCCGTAGTCGGCGAGCCGTTGCTTCTTCCTCACCGCCACCGCAGGGCCCCCTTGCGCCAGATGTAGACGTACGCGACGGCGAGGATGCCGAGGAAGAACGCGAGCTCGACGAATCCGAACCAGCCGAGCTGCTCGAGGACGACGGCCAGCGGGTACAGGAAGACGATCTCGACGTCGAAGACGACGAAGAGCATCGCCGTCAAGTAGAAGCTGATCGTGAAGCGCTGCAGGTGCGGCGGCCCGAGTGAGACGCCGGACTCGAACGGGAGCCGTCGCGTCCGCGTCCGCCGTGCCGGGCGGGTCGCGAAGACGTACGACATGAGGATCATCGAGGCCGGGATCGCGACGGCGAAGCTCCCGTAGATGAGGAAGGGAAGCCAGCTGTCGAGGTGCTCCACGACGGCGGCAACTTACCACGTGCCGGGACGCTACGAGCTGGCCTGGAAACCGCTCAACGATGCGGGTATCGCGTGTTACAAACTCCGCCCCTTTTGGGGGGTCGGGAACGCCGGGGCACGGTGCTACCATTCGACTCCTGATGGCGACTGTCGAGCGCGAAGCGATCATCACCCTCACCGAGGGAGCCGCGACCAAGATCAAGGAGCTTATGGCCGAGGAGCCGGACGGCGAGGTCGGCGTGCTCCGCATCGCCGTTCAGGGCGGCGGCTGTTCGGGCTTCGAGTACGCGCTCGGCTTCGATCGCGGCGCCCAGGAGGGTGACCACGAACTCTTCTCGAACGGCATCACGATCGTCGTCGACCCGTTCAGCGCGCCGTACGTCCAGGGCACCCAGATCGACTTCGTCGACGGCCTCCAGGGCGGCTTCGCGATCAACAACCCGAACGTGAGCTCGTCGTGCGGCTGTGGCCATTCGTTCCAGGTCGAGGACGCGGCCGAGGGCGAGGCGCCGCCGGCCGCGGGCTGCGGATCCGGCTGCGGCGCGTAGGCAAGCCCCTCCACTAGATTTCGTGCCGTGACGTCGAGCGACGTCGTCGACATCACGATCCTCGGAGCGGGGCCGGTCGGCCTGTCGGCCGCGTACTACGCGGGTCACCGCGACGCGACGGTGCGCATCGTCGAGAGCCTCGAACAGCTCGGTGGCCAGGTCGCGGCGACGTACCCGGAGAAGCACGTCTACGACGTCGCCGGGCACCCGAAGATCCTCGGCCAGAAGCTGGTCGATCTCTGCGCCGAGCAGGGCCTCCAGTACGGCGCCGAGGTCATCCTCGGCGAGGAGGCGAAGACGCTCGAGCGCCTCAACCAGAACGGCGAGGAGATCTACGCCCTCACGACCGAGACGGGCGGGCCTTACCTCTCGCGGGCGGTGATCGTGACGGCGGGTCACGGCGCGTTCGAGCCACGCAAGCTCGGCGTCGAGGGCATCGACGAGTGGCTCGGCAAGGGGCTCCACTACGTCGTCAGGGAGAAGGCGCAGTTCGCCGGCAAGCGCTGCGTCATCGTCGGCGGCGGAGACACCGCCCTCGACTGGACGCTCGGCCTGCAGGACACGGCCGACCTGCCGATCACGCTCGTGCACCGGCGCGACCGGTTCCGCGCGCTCGAGACGTCCGTGAACGAGGCGCGGCGACTCGAGGAGGAGGGTGCCGTGAAGATCCTGACCCCGCACGAGGTGCGCGAGGTGCACGGCGACGGTGACATCGAGGCCGTGACGATCGAGAACACCGCGACCGGCGAGCTCGAGCACCACGACTGCGAGGCCTTGATCACGCTGCTCGGTTTCGTCTCGCACCTGGGCGCGATCGCCGAGTGGGGCATCGAGCTCGAGGGCAAGCGGCAGCTGAAGGTGACTCCAATGACGATGGAGACGAACCTGCCGCTCGTCTTCGCGGCCGGAGACGTGGCCGGCTACCCCGGCAAGATCACGCTGATCACGATCGGCATGGGCGAGGCCGCGATCGCCGCGAACAACGCGATCGCGCAGTTCCGGGGCGAGAAAGTCCAGCCGAAATACTCGACGGACTGACCGGCCCGGGGTCGCTCTAGCCCGCCGCGGGGGAGCTCTCCTGACCGCGCCGGGGCATTAGCGCCGGGCATCCCTCGTTCGAGGGTCTGAGCCTTCGCAGCACGTGCCGAAAGCTGCGATCGTGGACCCCCTGACAGTCGAATGCCTGGGCTGTGGCGAGCGGCGTCGTGTGCAGCGTGACGACACTCGCCACCTCGAGACCGGCGAGTGCCACAGGTGCGGCTACGTCGGGTGGGCGACGCCGACAGATCTGTCGGAGCTCGTGCGGCGAGCGCTGCGCGACTTCCCGCCTGATCGCCGGCGGCTACGCCCAGTCTGACGTCTGTAACTGAGGTTCCCGCGGCCTCCTCCCCACGGCGACTCTAGCCGCGAATTTCGCACGCGTGGGTGCCGGGACCGTGCCGGGATAGACTCGCCTGGTGGCAACGAAGGGCGAGGAAAGGGAGCTCTGGGGCGTGGAAACACGCAAGGCGGTCGAGAACTTTCCGGTCTCCGGCGAGCCGATTCCGCCGCCCGTCGCGCGCTGGCTCGGCCGGATCAAGGCCGCCGCCGCGCGCGTGAACGCCGAGCTCGGTCTCCTCGACGAGGACAAGGCCGACCGCGTCGCCGCCGCCGCCGACCGCGTGGCCGCCGGCGAGCTCGACGACCAGTTCCCGATCGACGTCTTCCAGACCGGCTCGGGCACGTCGTCGAACATGAACGCGAACGAGGTCATCGCCGCCCTCGCCGGCGACGACGTCCACGCGAACGACGACGTGAACATGGGCCAGTCGTCGAACGACGTCTTCCCGTCCGCCGTCCACCTCGCCGCGCTCGAGCAGCTGACGCACGACCTGCTCCCCGCGCTCGAAAGCCTCGCCGAAGCCCTCGACGGCAAGGCGCGCGAGTTCGACGACGTCGTCAAGTCCGGCCGGACGCACCTGATGGACGCCGTCCCCGTCACGCTCGGCCAGGAGTTCTCCGGCTATGCGGCGCAGATCCGCCAGGGAATCGCCCGGGTCGAGGCGACGCTCGAGCGCGTCGGTCAGATCCCGCTCGGCGGCACAGCGGTCGGCACCGGGCTGAACACGCATCCCGAGTTCTCCGAGCGCGTCCGCAAGCGTCTCGCGGACGAGACCGGGCTCGCCGTCTTGGCGCCCGCCGACCCGTTCGAGGCGCAAGGCGCGCGCGACTCGCTCGTCGAGGCCTCCGGCGCCCTGAAGACCGTCGCCGTCTCGATGACGAAGATCGCCAACGACCTGCGCCTGCTCGCGTCGGGGCCGCGTGCCGGTCTGGCGGAGATCCGGCTCCCGGAGCTGCAGAAAGGCAGCTCGATCATGCCCGGCAAGGTCAACCCGGTCATCCCCGAGGTCGTGACCCAGGTCTCCGCGCAGGTGATCGGGAACGACGCGGCCATCACGGTCGGTGGGCTCCAGGGCCACCTCGAGCTCAACGTCTTCATCCCGCTGATCGCGCGCAACCTCCTCGACTCGATTCGGCTCCTCGCCGCGGGCGCGCGCCTGCTGGCGGAGCGATGCGTGTCGGGCATCGAGGCGAACCGTGAGGCATGCGAGCACTACGCCGAGCTGACGCTCTCCGCCGCGACGGCGCTGAACCCGTACATCGGGTACGACCGCGCGACGGAGATCGTCAAGGAAGCCGCGACCTCCGGTCGCCCGCTGCGCGAGGTGGCGCGAGAGGCCGGCGTCGACGAGGAGACGCTCGACAAGGCGCTCGACTATCGCGCGATGGCGAAGCCTCATCAGAACCGTTAGCGACTTTCGCGGCGTATTTTGACTTCTCCATAGAGGTTGCTACATTTCCCCGGCCGTCCTGGGGAGGGCGGTGTATCCGGGGAAATCTGTCGAGCTGGCAACCCTGCCGGAGGGCGGGGTTGAGACCAACCTCGAAGGGAGAACTACGTGAAGCATCCGAGCAGAGTCGTGCGGTCGGTGCTCGCTGCGGCCTTCATCCTGGTCGCTGCGCTGCTCGTGCTGCCGGCAGCGTCCGGCGGCGGCGAGGCCGATTCGCACGTCTACATCGTCCGCATGGTCGACCAGCCCGCGGTCGCCTACGAGGGCGGCATCGCGGGACTGCGGGCGACGAAGCCGGCGAGGGGAACGAAGATCGACCCCGCCGATCGGGACGTCGTCCGCTATGCGGGCTACCTCGACTCGCGGCACGCCGACGTGCTCGCCGCGGTCGGTGGGGACAAGGTTTACGGCTTCCGCTACGCATACAACGGGTTCGCGGCGAAGATGACCCGCGGCCAGGTGCGGGCCGCGAAGGCCGACCCGCGCGTCCTGACCGTCGAGAAGGCCCAAGAGGTGACGATGGACACGGCGACGACGCCGACGTTCCTCGGCCTCACCGATCCGAACACGGGTCTCTGGACGCCGCCCCGCAACATCAAGGGTGAGAACGTCGTCATCGGCGTCGTCGACTCGGGCGTCTGGCCGGAGTCGAAGAGCTTCAGCGACCGGGACGCAAGCGGGAGGCTGGTCTACCAGCCGAACCCGGGTCTCTGGCACGGACGGAAGTGCCACCCCGGCGAGGCGTGGAACGCGTCCATGTGCAACCAGAAGCTGATCGGCGCGCAGTTCTACTGCGAGGCCCGTGGCTGCGACGGCGTGCTCGAGCACGAGTTTCTCTCGCCGCGCGACTACAACGGCCACGGCACGCACACCGCGTCGACGGCCGGCGGCAACCAGAACGTCGCGACGACCGGCGCGGCCGAGCTGTTCGGCCACGTCAACGGCATCGCGCCGCGCGCGCGAATCGCCGCGTACAAGGTCTGCTGGGACAACGGCGCCGGTGGCTGCGGCGCGAACACGGGTGACAGCGTCGCCGCCATCGACCAGGCGGTCGCGGACGGAGTCGACGTCATCAACTACTCGATCAGCGGCACCTCGACGAACTACCTCGATGCGGTCGAGGTCGCGTATCTGTTCGCCGCCGACGCGGGCGTCTTCGTCGCCACCTCGGCCGGCAACTCGGGCCCGACGGCGTCGACCGTCGCGCACGTCAGCCCGTGGCTGGCCTCGGTCGCTGCGGGCACGCACAACCGCAACGGCGTGAGCAGCGTCACGCTCGGGAACGGCACGACGATCAACGGCGCCTCGCTGACGCCGGGCGTCGGCTCGTCGCCGTTCGTCCATTCCATCAGCGTCGGCCTGCCCGGCGCCCCGGCCGATCGTGTGCGCCAGTGCTTCTCGGCGAGCGCGAACGGCGGCGCGCCTGTGCTCGACCCGGCGCAGGTCGCGGGCAAGATCGTGCTCTGCGAGCGCGGCGGATCGGCCGACACGAACGCTCGCGTCGACAAGAGCGCCGCGGTCCGCGAGGCCGGCGGCGTCGGCGTCGTCATCGCCAATGTCGCCGCGAACTCGCTGAACGCCGACCTGCACTCGCTGCCGACCGTGCACGTCGACCACACCGCGTTCCCGGGCCTGGCGGCGTACGCAGCCACTCCGGGAGCGACGGCCTCGCTCGCACAGGCGACCGTCGTCCTGAACGCTCCTGCACCCGCCGTCGCGGCGTTCTCGTCGCGCGGTCCGAGCCTCGCCGGAGGCGGCGACATCCTGAAGCCGGACTTCATGCTTCCGGGCGTCGACATCCTCGCGGCAGTCTCACCGGCCGGGAGCGGCGGGAAGGACTTCGACATCCTCAGCGGGACGTCGATGTCGAGCCCACACGTCGCAGGCGTCGGTGCGCTGCTGACGCAGGCGAAGCCGAGCTGGTCGCCCGCCGCGATGCGTTCGGCGATGGCCACGACGGCCCACCAGGACATCGTCGGCGGGTACAACCCCTTCGGCGCCGGCTCGGGCCAGGTCCAGCCGAACAAGATGGTCGACCCCGGTCTCGTCTACGACGCCGGGTTCAACGACTACCTCGCATTCCTCAAGGGCCAGGGCCTCTGCTGCGCGTCCAACGGCAGCATCCCGGCGCTCGACGCGAGCGACCTGAACCAGCCGTCGCTGTCCGTCGGTGACCTCGCCGGCGTGCAGACCCTCCACCGCACGGTGACGAACGTCGGCGGCTCGGCGGCCACCTACACGGCGACCGTCGTCGCTCCGGCCGGCTTCACCGTGAACGTCTCGCCGAGCTCGTTCACGATCCCGGCAGGCGCCGCGAGGTCGTTCGACGTCACGTTCACGCGGACGGATGCACCGCTGAACACGTTCCGCTTCGGCTCGCTCACGTGGTCGGACGGCACGCACTCGGTGAAGAGCCCGATCTCGGTGCGTCCGGTGGCCATCTCCGCGCCCGCGGAAGTCACGCGAACCGGCACGAGCGGCGCAACGTCGTTCACGATCAGGACCGGCTACAACGGCACGCTCGCGTACGCCAAGCGCGGGCTGATTCCGTCGCAGGTGTTTTCGGGCACGGTGCCGGATGACCCGACGAACAACTTCAACACGGGTGATCCGGCCGGCAACCAGGGCATCTCGACCCACGACATCGTCGTGCCTGCCGGCACGTCGCTGTTCCGGATCTCGATGTTCGATCCGGAGACGGACGGCGACGACGACATCGACCTGTACCTGTACCGGATCAACGCCGACAGCTCACTGACGCTCGTCGGCTCGAGCGGCGGCGGGACGTCGGCAGAGCAGATCCAGCTGACGACTCCGACGGCCGCGACGTACCGCCTGTTCGTCCACGGCTGGGAGACGGACGGTCCGGACGCGAACTACTCGCTCCACTCCTGGACGCTCGGCACGACCGACGCCGGGAACATGACCGTCACGGGCCCGAACACCGCGACGATCGGCGGCTCTGGCACGGTCGACCTCTCCTGGGCGGGCCTCACCGCCGGGCAGAAGTACCTCGGCCAGATCCGCTACACGGAGGGCGCGACGACTCACGGCGCCACGATCGTCAGGATCGACGGCTAGCCCGACGACACGCTGAGCGCGCAAGAAGGGGCCGCCTCCGAGCGGCCCCTTCTACTTCCCTCTTACTTCGAGGAAGCAGGCGTCTTGGCCGCGATGCAGGCGGGCGCGGGCAGCAGCTTGAGCACCGCGTGGCTGCCCTCGGACCCGATCGCGATCACGCGGACGCGGTCACAGCGCGTCGTCGGTGTCTGGAACGTCGCGACGAACGAGCCGCTCGGGCCCGCCGTCGCGGCCGTAGCCCGATGGAGCATCGCGCGCAGCCGCACGCGCTCGCCCGCCTCGAAGTGCTCCCCGCGAACCGTCAGCGGCGTCTTGCGGACGAGGCTGAGCGTCGCGCGCGCGTCCGCGTCGTCGGTGGTGCGCACGACGGTGAAGCCCACCACGAGGCCGAGAACGGCCAGCAGAACGGCTCCGAAAACGACGCGTCTCACCGCGTCGAGTATTTCAAGAAAACTTGTCACCGAACCTATCCGGTCGTATATTCCCCGCCAGTCAACGGCGCCGGCAGGGGGGAAATTGCCGGCGCGCAAGGGAGAGGGGATTGCATGAAGAGAACCTTCCTATGGTTGGCGCCGGCTGCTGCCCTCGTTCTCGTGCTCGCAGGTGCGGCATTGAGCCCGCAGAGCGCGGAGAGCAGCTCGCCGGTGAAGAACGAGATTCTCGCCCACAAGCTTGCCGTCGAGCTGGGCAAGGCGAAGGCGAAGCCCTGGGAGATGCCGGTCTCCAGCGGCGTGATGTACAGCGTCTATCAGCAAGCCGGCATCCTCGACCAGCGGGCCGCGAAGTGGCGCGGCCGTTCGGCGGGCTCGCGCGTGTCGGTGCTGCACGATCGCGGCGGCATCTCGCGGGCGGGGACGGAGGGCTGCCAGAACCGGTTCCACGGACACGGCATGACGAACACCCGTGTCAACCAGGACTGCTCGTTCCGGCGACAGGCCGAGGAGGCGATTCAGCTCAACCCGCTCAACGAGCGGAACATGATCGCGGGGCAGAACGACTCGCGGATCGGCTTCAACCACTGCGGCTACGACTGGACGTTCAACGCCGGCCGCACGTGGGGCGATCAGGTGCCACCCTTCTGGCAGTTCCAGCTGCTCGACGGGCACACCTCGGACGCCTGTAGCGATCCGACGATCGCCTTCGACTCGCGCGGCAACGCGTACGTCGGCGGCGTCTTCTTCGACGTCGCGAGCGACGCGAACGCCGTGCTCGTCGAGAAGTCGAATGCTCCGAACGGTGGATCGTTCTACCACTCGCCGAACCCGGCGGGCGGTTTCCAGGAGTACCGCGACAATCCGCCGGGCGTGGTCGCGAACGACCTCGTCGACTTCAACGACAAGGAGCTGATGACGGCCGACGCTTGGGTCTCGAGCCCGAAGCGGGACAACGTCTACATGACGTGGACGAAGTTCAACGCGGCCGGCCACAGCCCGATCTACTTCAGCCAGTCGACGGACGGTGGAGCGACGTGGTCGACCGGGATCGAAATCAGCGGGGCGAACCCGGACATCTGCACCGTCCCGGCGGTCGGCCCGTGTAACGACGACCAGGGCTCCGACCCCGTCGTCGGGCCCGACGGCACGGTCTACGTCGCGTTCGCGAACGGGAACGTGCCCGGTGCGGGCATCGAGCAGGTGCTCTTCGTCAAGTGCCCGGCCGCGGCCAACTGCGCGTTGCCGGCGAGCTGGAGCGTGCCCGTGAAGGTCGGCGACATGATCGCCACGCATCCGGTCGGCCCGCCGAGCCAGAACGGCTGCCCGAACCGGCAGTGCCTGCCGCCGAACGGGTACCGGGCTCCGGACGAGACGACCGTGACGATCTCGGTCGATCGGGACGGCAAGCTCTTCACGAGCTGGGCCGATCACCGGAACAACACGAACACGAACTGCCAGCTCGGGGCTCCGGGCGGCGGCAGTGGACCGTGCGACCACGACATCCACTATGCGTTCTCGACGAACGGCGGGGCGGCATGGAGCGCGACGCGCACCATCACGCCGCGCAGCAACGCGCGCTTCGGCGAGACGGCGCAGTGGCAGCCCTGGAGCGAGATCACGAAGGACGGCAGCCGACTCTGGGTTGCCTTCTACGACCGCTCCTACGGCAACTGCGAGACGACCGGCTGCAATGACATCACCGCAGCCGAGATCCGCAATCCGACGTCCGGAAACCCGTCCATCCGCTACACGCGCGTGACGACGGGCTCCATGCCGAACCTGACCCCGGCGAACAACCCGGTGCAGGCCGGCTTCCTCGGCGACTACATGTGGGTCGACACCGACAGCCACGAGGACGCTCACATCGTGTGGGCCGACACGCGGCCGATTCGCGGTGACGCTCCCGAGGAAGACGTCTACTACGCCAAGGTGGCATCCCGCGGCAGGTAGTCCGCGGCTGCTCTAACCCGAAGGGCCGTCCGTACGGGCGGCCCTTCACCTTCTAGGGCGAAGGCGGGCAGCCGAGCGGGACGAGCTTGAACGTCGCCCGGCTCCCGCGGCCGCCGACGGCGAGCGCGGAGAGGCCGCTGCAGCGGTCGGTCGAGACCTCGGAGAACCTCGCGACGAACACGCCGGCTCGACTGGCGCGGACGAAGCGGCTGCGGCGCACCGAGCCGACCGCGACGGTCACCCGAACGCGTTCGCCTGGATGGAAGCGAACGCCCGAGAGCGTGACCGGTTGTGCGTCAGTCAGGCGCAAAGTCGCCCGAGCGGGGCTTCCGGGAGCCGCCGCCGACGCGGCGAGCGCCAGAGAGGCGGCGACGAGCAACACGAGCGCTTTCGACATCTGGGACCAGTATGCCCGGCGCGCGCCGCATCGACTCATATTCGGCCATATAGTCAGGCCGCCCAGCGCGCCCACTGGGCGCGAAGCCAGGGAAAGGGGAGAGATGAGACGCCTCAGACTTCCGGCGCTTCTCAGCGGAACCGCAGCCCTCGTCGTGCTGTGCGCAAGCGCGGCGACCGGCTCCGATTCTCCGAGAAACGCCAAGATCGAAGCGGTCGCGGTGCCGTCCAGCCTCGTCCAGGCGAAGATCGGCGCCGCCGCTTCCATGTCCGGCGCGGTCCAGTTCCGCAACGCCGCACCGACGGGAACGAACATCACCGAGTGTCCGCAGGCGGGCATGAACACGGAGCCCGAGCCGCTTTCGCTGATCGAGCGAGACCAGGTCTGGCGGCTCAGCGAACGCGGTGACGACACGCGCGCCAATACCGAGTTCAGCTGCCTGCCGCAAAACGAGACGACGATCGCCGTCAACCCGACCGATCCGAAGAACGTGATCGGCGCGCAGAACGACTATCGGCTCGGTGGGTCGTTCTCGGGGGTGAACGCCACGACCGACGGCGGGCATCACTGGTACGACACGCTCCACGTCGTCCCGTCCGTGCAGAACGGCGACATGCTCGACTCGTCCGGCGACCCGGCGCTCGCGTTCGACCGCGAGGGCACCGCCTACCTCGCGAGCATCGTCTTCGACCGCACGGACGACACGAACGGGATCTGGGTGAACCGCTCCACCGACGGCGGCTTCTCGTGGAGCCGGCCCTGCGTCCCGATCGGCGCGACCGACGAGACGGCCGTCTGCGGCGGTATCGGCGACGCACGCCAGCCCGGCGACGGCACGGTCATCTTCCAGCCCGAGAACGAGCCGACGCCGCCGTACCCGGGCAACACCCGGAACTTCAGCGTCACGTTCAACGACAAGGAGTACATCGCGGCCGGTCCGCGGCCGGCGGGCGTTCAACCGACGTGCTTCCGCCCGATCTCGAGGACGCCGATTCCTGTCGGCAGTCCCGGCTGTCCGGAGTCGATCATCGGCCCCGATCGCGTCTACGTAACGTGGACCTCGTTCAACAACCCGACGGGCGTTCCGAACGCCATCGTCTCGTCGACGATCGAGGTCAGCTACTCGGACGATCGCGGCCGCTCATGGTCGGCCAAGCGGACGATCAACGGGATGGCCCCGTTCTGCACCGGTGCGACGGCGGGCGAGGGCCACTGCGACGACAACCAGTACTCGGTGCCGACGGTGAGCCCGCGCACCGGCCACATCTACGTGACGTTCGAGAACTTCGACACGCCGGACGAGAACCAGTGGCTCGTCGTCCGCTCGCAGGATGGCGGGACGACGTGGCAGGGGCCGTGGTTCGTCACATCGATCTTCGACGTCAACTTCCGGGCCCGTGCGGACTGCACGGCACGCGGCGGCGGCAGCTCGCTCACGAACAGCTGCTTCCGGATCCCGCAGACGGGAGCGATCGTCGTCGACCGGCGCGGGGGCGCTTTCGCGGACGACCTCTACCTGATCATGTCCGACAACCGGAACGGAACCCGTAACAGTACGAACACCGACGTCTTCATGTTCAAATCGACGTCGGGCGGCTCGAGCTGGGTCGGGCCGACCCGCGTGAACGACGATCGTTCGGAGCAGCCGCCAAACCGCAACTGCGGTCGCGGCGGACAGCCTCCGTGCCCGGCGGGCACTCCGGACTTCGGGAACGACAACTGGTGGCCGTGGATCGACATTGGCGACCAGGGCGACGTGAACGTCGAGATGAAGGACCGGCGCCTCGACACCGACTCGGTTGCTCACGAGTGGCCCACGAGCCGGCAAAGGCCCGGGAACTACCTCATCTGGACGTGGGCCGCGCAGTGCCGCGTGCGGGAGTCGACGATGACTCCGGGGCGGGCGTGTGTCGCTCCGACGGCCGAGATCATGCCGCAGCCGACCGAGCCGGTCGACCCCGGCAACGAGCTGTTCCCGGAGCAGACGGTCTTCCCGTTCCGGAACTTCCAGGTCTCGGACGTGCCGTCGAACTACGACTACTGCTTCCGGGCCGGTCTGTTCTGCGGCGACTACGAATCGATCGCCGTCTCACACTCGCGTGGCGGCGGCGACCGAGCTCGCCACCGTGGCGGTTCGGGCAGGGCCTGGATCCTGTTCACCGACGCGCGGAACGGCCGCTCCTCGGGCGGCCCCGCCGGCGGAACGCAGATTCCGTCCCAGCCGGGCCGGAATCCGGTCTGCGAGCAGTCGGACGTGTTCGTGGACAGCTTCAACGCACGGAACGGCGGCTCTGGCGGACGGGCCGGGAACATCCAGCCCGTCCTGGTCACGCCGTGCCCCGGCGCTGAAGACCACTAGGAACGAGCAGACTCCACCAAGAAAGGGCCGTTTCGGCGGCCCTTTCTCGTTCCCCTGGCCGTAACCGGCTCCGATATCGGATATTTGACTGGCGGTGCGAGGTTAGACATGCTTCCGCGCGCCCCCGCTCCGGGGGCCGGCCCCAACGGTAGGGGCACGTCATTCGGGAGGGGAGATATGACACGAAGACAAAAGCGCTGGGCGCTGGCCGGCCTCGTCGCGCTCATGCTCGTGGCGAGCGCTGCCGTCGCAGCGGCGCTGATGGCCCAGGGAGGCTCGGGCCGCACGACGAAGGCTCCGAGCGGAGAAGGGCCGACGGCTCTCGCACAGCACATGGAGGAGCTGATGGCCTCCAAGCCGCCCGGCAAGGTCGAAGGCCCGAGGGAGGGCCCCGGCTTCGCCGCTGACGCGGCATTCTTCGCCCGGGCCTATCCGGACAACGTGATCTCGGTCGCGGACATGCGCAACGCTCGCGAGGCGTTCGCGGCAGCCCAGTTCCGCGGCATCCAGCACCGGGACCGGGACGGCAGGTGGGAAATGATCGGGCCCAGCCGCGCCGTCTATCCGCTCTTCGAGTTCCGTGACTTCACGGGCTACGTCCCGAACGAGTACGTGGCCGGCGGTCGCACGACCGCGATCGCCATCAATCAGAGGTGCACGAACGGGCGCTGCATCGCCTACATCACGCCTGCGGGCGGCGGCATCTGGCGCACGAACAACGTGTTCGCCAACCACGTCCGCTGGACGTACCTCGGCGGGCCGCTCGGCATCAACGCCGCCGGCGCGGTCACGATCGATCCGAACGATCCGACCGGCGACACCGTCTACGTCGGCACGGGCGAGGCGAACATCTGCGGCAGCGGCTGCGTCGCGGGTGTCGGCCTCTACAAGTCGACGAACGGCGGCCGCCACTGGACACACCTCGGCGAGGCTGCGCTCGGCGGGAAGGGCATCGGCCAGATCGTGGTCAAGCCCGGCAGCCCGAACACGCTCTACGTCGGCACCACGACCGCCCTGCGCGGAATGTCGTCCGTCTGCTGCTCAGGCGTGACGCGGCCAGTGCCAGGCGCGGCCAAGTGGGGCCTCTACAAGTCGACCAACGGCGGCGGCAGCTGGAGCTTCATCCACAACGGCTCCGCGAACGCGGCCGACTGCGTCGGGGACATCACCGAGTTCAACAACGGGCGCACGTGCTCGCCGCGCGGCGTCCGCAACGTCGTGCTCGACCCGTCCAACTCGGACATCGTCTACGCGTCCTCGTTCGCACGAGGCGTCTGGCGCTCGAACGACGCCGGCGCCACCTGGACGCAGATCAAGCCGTCGCTGAACTCGGCGATCATCCAGACGCGGCCGTCGATCGCGGTTGCGCGCCTGGCGAACGGCAACACGCGGATGTACGTGGCGGAGGGCCACACGAACGCAGGCGGCCAGTACTCGCGCCTGTTCCGCAGTGACGACGTGGCCACGGGTGCGCCGGTCTTCACGGACCTGACGAGCCCGAGCCCGGCCAGCACCGGCTATGCGACGTTCAACTTCTGCACCGGCCAGTGCTGGTACGACCAGTTCGTCTACACGCCGCGTGGTCATCCCGACGTCGTCTACGTCGGCGGCTCGTACGTGTACGGCGAGGCGGGCGGCATCTCGAACGCGCGCGGCGTCGTTCTCTCGACGGACGCAGGCGTGAGCGCGACGGACGTGACGATGGACGCCACGGACGACGTGCATCCGAACGGGCTTCATCCCGACCAGCACTCGATCACCACGGACCCGCGTGACCCGTTCCGGTTCGTCGAGACGAACGACGGCGGCGTCATGCGCTCGTCGGGCGACTACGTCAACCGCTCCGACTGGTGTGACGACCGCGGGCTCACCGCGACGGAGCTGGCCCGGTGCCAGCAGCTGCTGTCACGGATCCCGACCGAGCTGGAAGGGATCAACGACGGGCTCTCGACGCTGCAGTTCCAGAGCCTGTCCGTGCACCCGCGCAACTCGGAGATCCTCCAGGGCGGCACGCAGGACAACGGCACGTGGGAGACGGACGGTAACGAGGTCACCTGGTTCAACACGATGATCGGTGACGGCGGCCAGTCCGGCTTCGACGCCCAGAACCGGCACTTCCGGTTCCACACGTTCTTCGACACGTCTCCGGACGTGAACTTCAACGACGGGGCGACGCGCGACTGGATCTGGATCGCCGACCCGATCTTCGGGACCGGCGGCCAGTTCTACTCGCCGATCATCACCGACCCGGTCGTTACGAAGACGATGTTCGCCGGCTCGGCCAACGTCTGGCGGACGAAAACCCACGGCCTCGGCACGATGACGCTCGAGGAGGCTCAGCAGCACTGCAACGAGTGGACGGGCGACTTCACGGTCGTCTGCGGTGACTGGGTGCAGATCGCAACCCCGTCGCTGACCGACGCGGCCCGCGGCGATCGCGCCGGCGGGTCCGTGGCTGCCGTCGAGCGGACGAGGGGCGACACGTCGACCGCCTGGGCGGCGACCACGGCCGGCCGCATCTTCGTCTCGAAGAACGTCGACTCCGAGCCCGCGAGCGCGGTCACGTGGACGAGGATCGACCTCCCGACCACTCCGGGCAGGTTCGTGAGCAGCATCTACGTGGCTCGGGGCAACCCGAACCGCGCGTGGGTCTCGTACAGCGGGTTCAACGTCAACACGCCCACGACTCCAGGTCACGTGTTCGAGGTGCTCTACGACCCGGGCACGGGCACGGCGACGTGGACCGACCGCTCGTACGACATGGCTGACATCCCGGTCACCGACCTCGTCCGTGACAACCGCACGGGCGACCTGTTCGCCGCGAACGACTTCGGTGTGCTCAGGCTCGCGAACGGCTCGACGACGTGGCGGCTCGCCGCGTCCGGGATGCCGAACGTCGAGGTCGCCGGCCTCACGATCGTCCCGCGCGATCGCGTTCTCTTCGCTGCGACTCACGGCCGCAGCGCCTGGGAGCTCGATCTCAGCGAGCTCGACGACGGAGACAGCGTCGAGGGCTAGCGCGTAGGGACAGCAGGACGGGAAAGGGCCGCTCCCCGAAGCGGCCCTTTCTCGTTCCTTAATACGCGATCGCGCGGCCGCCGGATTCCGCTGCGTGGCGCTGCTCGTCGGCCCGGTAAGAGGAACGCACCAGCGGTCCTGCGAACACCGACCCGAAACCGAGCGCCTCGCCCTGCTCGCGGAACCAGCGGAACTCGTCCGGGTGCACCCAGCGGTCGATCTGAGCGTGCTTGGCGGAGGGCTGCAGGTACTGGCCGATGGTGACGACGTCGACGCCGTGCGCGCGCAGGTCGCGCATCGTGTCGACGACCTCGTCGTTCGTCTCGCCGAGGCCGACGATGATCCCCGACTTCGTCAGCACCGGGTAGTCGGCGACCTCCTTCGCGCGC
>JBKPFD010000361.1:0-4009 GCA_046729155.1 Actinomycetota bacterium | reverse complement strand
GCTCGGAGCGCGAAGTTCGGCCCGCGAAAGCGGTGAACAGCGCCTCGTCAGCGAGACATGTCCGGTGTCAGACGCCAGACATGGTGGCTAACGACGATCAGAGGTCGATCGGCGCTTTGCGGTCGGCGGACTCGTAGAGCGCCTCGATCGTGCGGGCCTGACCGAGGGCGTCCTCGCGGCCCAGCAGGAGCGGCGCTTCGCCCCGGATCGCCGCCGAGACGTTCTCGAGCTCGAGGCGATACGAGTCCTCGGGCTCGACGTCGATCGGGTCGCCGTTGAGATAGATGACGCTCTGCGTGGCATTCCACGGGTCCGGAAGGCTCAGCGTGCCCGCGGCGCCGATCGCCTCGAGCTGTCGATGGTGCGTCGTCGCGAACGACGACATGAATTCCGCGACCACGTCCCCAGCGAAGCGGAGCGTGCCCGTGAAGTGCACGTCGACGCCGCTCGGCCCGAGCACCTGCTCGCCGTAGACGCGCTCCGGCTCGCCCGCGAGCAGCCGCGCGCCGCTGACGCAGTAGCAGCCGACGTCCATCAGCGCGCCGCCGTCGAGGTCGGCGATCAGCCGCACGTTCGTCTCGTCCGCGAGCGGGAACGCAAACGAAGCGCGGACCGCACGTAGCTCGCCGATCTCCGGGAGCAGCTCGACCAGCCGCTGCGCGAGGGGGTTGTGGCGCCACATGAACGCCTCAGAGAGGACGAGGCCGGCCCGGTCGGCAGCGTCGAACGCCTCCCCGACCTCCGCCGCGCGCAGCGTGTACGGCTTCTCGCAGAGCACGTGCTTGCCGCTCTCGAGCGCGCGCATCGTCCACTCGTGGTGCATCGAGTTCGGCAGCGAGATGTAGACCGCGTCGACGTCGCCGTCCGCGAGCAGCGCCTCATACGACCCGTGCGCCCGTGCGATGCCGTGCTCGCGCGCGTACTCCTCGGCGCGGGCCCCGTCGCGGCTCGCCACCGCCGCGATCTCGACGCCATCGGCCTCGCGCGCGCCCGCGAGCACCAGCCGGTTGATCCGCGCGGTCGAGAGGATGCCCCAGCGGGTCGCCGCCACCGGGCGAGGATACGCTCGCCGCGTGGCAACGGGCGGACGCAGCTTCTGGGCGCCGGGCCGGGTGAACCTGATCGGCGAGTACACCGACCTGGCGGGGGGCCTCGTGCTGCCGGCGGCCCTCGACCTCGGCGTGCGGATCGACGCGTTGCCGGCGGCGACGATCGATCTCCGCTCCGAGGGTTACGACGAGCCGGCCCAGGCGGCGGCGGACGGCAGCGCCTTGCGGAGCGCCGGCTGGGGGCGCTACGTCGCCGCGGTCGCCGTCGAGCTCGACTTGCTCGGCCGCCCGCCGGTCGGCATCGACGGCACCGTCAGCTCGACACTGCCCGTCGGCGCGGGCCTGTCGTCGTCGGCGGCGCTCGAGGTCGCCGTCGCGGTCGCCCTCTGCGCCGTCGCCGACTTCCAGGTCGAGCCGCTCGCCCTGGCCCAGGCGGCCCAGCGCTCCGAGCTCCGTGCCGTCGGCGTCCCCTGCGGGATCATGGATCAGGCCGCTTCCATGCTCGGGAAGGCGGGACACGCCCTCTTACTGGATACCGGGTCGCTCGAGCACGAGCTCGTCGCGCTGCCGCGCGACCTCGCCCTCGTCATCGTCGACTCCGGTATCTCCCGGAGCCTCGAGCGCTCCCAGTACGCAACGCGCCGCCGGGAGATCGAACAGGCCGCCGATCCCGCCGCGGAGCTCGACGAGACGCTCGCCCGCCGGCGCCGCCACATCGAGACCGAGAACGAGCGCGTCCGCGAGGTCGTCACGGCTCTCCGGGCGGGACGTCTCGACGAACTCGGCGACCTCTTCCGCGAGGGGCACGAGAGCCTGCGCCGGGACCTGGAGGTCACGATCCCCGAGCTCGACCGCCTCGTCGAGCTCGCCTACGAGCACGGAGCGATCGCCGCGCGCATGACCGGCGGCGGCTTCGGAGGGTCGATCGTGGCTCTCGCGGAAGCACGCGACGCAAGGAAGCTCGGGGAGGCCGTCGTTCGCGACTACTCGGGACAAGGCACGGCCTACGTCTGCACCGCAGCCGACGGGGCTCGCGAGGTCGCGTAGGCGCTTGACCGCCGCCTGTGGCGCGGATATGACTCCGTCCCAGCCATTCAACATCAAAGGTGAGGAGGGCAAGATGCCCGGTATTCGGATCGGCCGTCGGCGCTATCTGCGCATGACGGCTCCGAGACTGACGCTCCTCGCCGCGATCGCGCTCCTGTTCGTTCCGGCGGCCGGCACAGCTGGTCCGTCCGCGAAGAGCGGCTCGCAGGCGACGTGTCGGCTCTCGGTTTTCTCCTGGTGGACCGGCGGCGGTGAGGCTGCCGGGCTTGCCAAGTTGATCAAGACCTGGAACAGAAACAACCCGAACTGCAAGTTCAAGAACGAAACCGTCGCCGGAGGCGCCGGGTCGAACGCAAAGGCCGTCCTGGCCCAGCGGCTCGCCGCAGGCAAGCCGCCGGACTCGTTCCAGGGGCATGCGGGCGCCGAGCTTCGCGACTACATCCAGGCGAAGCAGATCGTGGCGATCGACTCCATCTACCGGCAGTACGGCTTCAGAAAAGCGATGTCGAAGCAGTTGATCAGCCAGATCACATACAAGGGCCACATCTACTCCGTGCCGGTGAACATCCACCGTGCAAACATCGTCTGGTACAACCCGAAGGTCCTCCGGAAGGCCGGCATCACGGCGGCGCCGAAGACCTGGGCGCAGTTCATCGCCGCGCTCGACAAAGCGAAGGCCGCCGACGTGATCCCGCTCTCGATGGGCGAGCAGTGGACGTCGGTGCACCTGCTGGAGACGGTGATGATCGCGACGATCGGACCGACCCGCTGGGCGGCGCTCTGGAAGAAGGGCGCCGATTGGTCGAACGCGGGCGTCACGCTCGCGCTGAACCGGTACAAGACGCTGCTCGGGTACACGAACTCCGACGCGGCGTCGTTGACCTGGCAAGACGCCGGCAAGCTCGTCGCCGACGGCAAGGCCGCCTTCAACATCATGGGCGACTGGCAGGACGGGTACTTCAGCGGCACGAAGTCCGGCGGCAACCTCGCGCTGAAGCCGAAGGTCGACTACAACTGGGCGCCCGTCCCGGGCACGAGCGGGGTCTACGACTGGCTGTCGGACAGCTTCACGCTGCCGAAGGGCGCGCCGCATCGGGCCGCCGCGGTCAGGTGGCTCGGCTTCCTGGGCAGCAAGCGCGCGCAGGATCAGTTCAACCCGGTCAAGGGCTCGATCCCGGCCAGGACGGACGCGAATCCGCGGCTGTACGGCCCGTATCTCAAGTGGGCGCTGACTCAGTGGAAGACGAACAAGCTCGCGGGCTCGCTTGCCCACGGTGTCGTCGCACCGGGTGCCTGGTACAAGGACATCGACACCGCTCTCGGCCTCTTCCTCCGGAACAAGAACGTCGAGCGCTTCCAGGACGCTTTGGTGGAGGCGGCGAAGAAGAGGGCCACGTAGCGGGTGCAGCACTGAAATAGTCGCGCCTGCAGTGCAGGGAGGCGGGACTTGAGAAACGTTCGACGGTGGGGACCGGGACTGCTCCTGGTCTCCCCGTCGATCGTGCTGATCGCGGTGTTCGTCTACGGCCTGATCGGCTGGAACGTCAAGGTCTCACTGAGCGACTGGCGCACGGCGGAGAAGACGAGCGGCTGGGCCGGCCTCGACGCGTACCGCGACCTGAACGCCGACCCAGCCTGGGACGAGAGCGTCAACCACGTCCTCGTCTTCACCGGCACCTTCATCGCGGGCGCGCTCTTCTTCGGCCTCCTGCTCGCATTCCTGCTCGAGAAGGGCGTCCGTGGCGAGGGCTTCTTCCGCGCGGTCTACCTCTTCCCGCTCGCGATCTCTTTCATCGCCGCCGGCGTCGTCTGGCGCTGGCTGATGAACCCAGCGCCACGCGACCCCTCCAGTGGGCTGAACGGCGCGTTCGACAAGCAGGGCATCGGCTTCCTCCCCAACCACAGGTATCTTG
>JBKPFD010000360.1:0-2267 GCA_046729155.1 Actinomycetota bacterium | reverse complement strand
GCCGTCGCCACCTCCGTGCTCCTCGCTCTCGGTTCGGACACCCTCGCGTCGAGCTCGAGACCGCTCGTGAACGCGGTTGAAGCGGCCAACGCCGACTGGGCGGTGCCGCTGGTAGGCGTCGGTGCGGCGGTCGCCAGCCTGGGTGCTCTACTCGCGCTCATCGCCGGCATCGGGCGCACTACGCTTGCCATGGCCCGGGAGGGGGATCTGCCGCGCTGGCTGGCCTCGGTGCACCCGCGCTACCGCGTGCCGGATCACGCTGAGCTTGCGGTCGCCGCCGCCGTCACGGGCCTTGTCCTGACCACCGACCTGCGCGGGGCGATCGCATTCTCGTCGTTCGGGGTTTTGACCTACTACGCGATCGCCAACGCCTCTGCTTGGACCCAAGGCGGTGAGTGGCGCCGCTGGCCGCGTGCCGTGAACGCGATTGGCCTGGTGGGATGCGTGACGCTGGTGGCGACGCTCCCGGTCTCCGCTGTGGCCGCCGGTCTGGCGATGTTCGCGGCCGGCCTCGCCTGGCGGTTGATCATACGGAGGCGGGGCGGCAGCGACGTCCGAGTGAGCGCTCCGAAGGTCCGTTCCTCGAGCTAGTGCGCCCGCGGAGGTCGCACGGAAACGAACTGAGCAGGTCATAGCCCAATGCGGCGACTGGGGCGCCGCCCCTGACGTCGTCCGCGTTATCCGGTCTCGAGTTCGAGCAAGCGGTGGCGCAGGAGTTGCTCGAGCGCTGAGTCTGGTATCGGCTTATCGGGCGTGAACCGGACGGTTCCCTTCGAGAGGTCGAAGCCGGCGAGCGCAACGCTCGCGGCATCGATCGCCTCCGGGCTGAAAGGGAAGACGCTGAGGTGGGTCTTGCTTGCCCTGATGCCTAGGAGTGGCCGCTTCTTGTATTTGAACGCTGGCATCCCGTAGCTCGTCCCCTCTTCCACGTCCGGCACGGTGCGTCGAACGAACTGCCGTACCCGCTCAAGCTCCGCCCTCTCGGGCTCCGAAAGGCTCGCGAGGTAATCGTCGAACGACGGCATAGGCCGTGCACGCTAGCGCAGGGCGGGTCGGTCGAAGAACGCGCGAACTCTGGCCGGGCGCGAGCCACGGCCTGCCCGTGTGAGCTGGCACGTGGGCAACCCCATCCTCGAAAACAACCTCGAGCATCGGCTGGAATCCGCGCTGTGGAGCCGCCTCGGCTAGACCGTTCCGCAAGCATCGGGCTTCCGCCGCGATGCCATCGTGTTCCGCCTCAACGCAACTGGTTACTGAAGGCCGAACACGGAACGAGTTCAGCCTTCGCGCATGGACGCAGCTCGCGCTCGCGCGTAGCCGATCCCGCGGAGCGCGTCTTCCATCTCATCGAGAGTGGCCGGATCGTCGATCGTCGCCGGGGTCGGGTACTCATCGCCGTCTGCGATTCGGCGCATCGTTCCACGAAGGATCTTTCCGGATCGGGTTTTGGGCAGGCGCTCGACGACGACCGCAGTCTTGAACGCCGCGATAGGACCGATCCGCTCGCGTACCAAACTCACCACCTCGGCCACGATCTCCGTGTGCGCGCTCTCCACGCCTGCCTTCAGGACGAGGAACCCAACCGGCAATTGCCCTTTCAGCTCGTCCGCCACCCCGATCACTGCGGTCTCCGCCACGGCCGGGTGCGATGCCAGGACCTCCTCGATCGCGCCGGTCGACAGGCGATGGCCGGCGACGTTGATGATGTCGTCGGTACGGGACATGACGAAGAGGTAGCCGTTCTCATCGAGATAGCCGGCGTCGGCGGTTTGGTAGTAGCCCGGAAACGCAGAAAGGTAGACCTCGCGAAAGCGCTCGTCCGCGTTCCAGAGGGTCGGTGAGGAGCCGGGCGGCATCGGCAGCTTCGCCACCAGCGCGCCGATCTCTCCGCTCGGAAGCTCCTCGCCACCGCTATCCAGGACGCGCACGTCCCAACCCGGCACGGCGCGAGTCGGCGATCCCGGCACGACGGGCAGCTGCTCGATGCCGAGGCAGTTGGCGGCGATCGGCCAGCCGGTCTCGGTCTGCCACCAGTGGTCGATCACCGGCACCCCGAGCTTTTCCTCCGCCCAGCCGAGCGTCTCGGGATCGCAGCGCTCCCCTGCGAGGAAGAGCGCGCGAAAGCGGGTGAGGTCGTAGCGGCCGATGTGGCTGCCCTCCGGGTCCTGCTGCCTGATCGCGCGGAAGGCGGTCGGCGCCGTGAAGAGGGTGCAGACGTCGTAGTCGGAGATCACTCTCCAGAAGGCTCCCGCGTCCGGTGTACCGAC
>JBKPFD010000359.1:0-4576 GCA_046729155.1 Actinomycetota bacterium | reverse complement strand
GCCGGCCTCATCTGACTCACTCGAGGTGCGTCGCATCGCGGGCCGCAATCGCGCGTTCTCGTTCGGCGTCCGTCGTCGTCCGACTGACCCCGGCGGCTGCGTAGGCCTCGTCCTCGTCGAGCGTCTCGCGCTCGAGCAGTGCTTGCGCAAGGGATTCGAGACGGGCGCGGTTTTCCGTCAGCAAAGTGACGACCTGCTCATGAGCCTCTTCGACGATTCGTCGCACCTCTTCGTCGATCAGCTGCTGAGTGTGCGCCGAAACCTCCGAACTGCCCGGCAGCAGAGGACCCCGACCGTCGACGGGGATGACGGCGAGCGGTCCAACTGCGCTGCTCATCCCCCAGCGGCCAACCATGTTGCGTGCGATCGCGGTCAGCTGCTGGATGTCCGACTCGGCTCCCGTTGTCGGCGAGCCGAAGACGACCTCCTCCGCGCCGCGGCCGCCGAGCGCGACCTTGATGCGCGCTTGCAGTTCACGCTCCTGGTAGTTGTAGCGGTCGGCGTCGGGAGCCGAGAACGTCACGCCGAGTGACGTGGAGCGCGGAATGATCGAGATCTTCCGTACCGGGTCGGCGCCGTCGGTCAGCATGCCGACGATCGCGTGGCCCGCCTCGTGGTAGGCGGTCCGGCGCCGGTCTTCGGCGCCGATCATGATTTGTCGCTCGGCTCCGAGAACGATCCGCTCCAAGGCATCTGTGAAGTCCGGCTCTTCGACGACGTCGTGACCACGTCGCGCGGCCAACAACGCCGCTTCGTTGACCAGGTTCGCCAGGTCGGCGCCGACCATCCCGGAGGTACTCGCGGCGATTCGCCCCAGATCGACCGTCGACGCGAGCGGCACGCCGCGCACATGCACGCGGAGGATCTTCTCGCGGCCGGCGCGGTCCGGTGGCTGCACGGCGACACGGCGGTCGAACCGGCCGGGGCGAAGAAGCGCCTCGTCGAGCACTTCCGGGCGGTTGGTCGCGCCGATCACGATGACGCCGGTCGAGGCGTCAAAACCGTCCATCTCGGTCAGGATTTGATTCAGCGTCTGCTCGCGCTCGTCGTTGCCACCGCTGAAACCAGCCACGCCGGCGGTGCGTGATCGGCCGATCGCATCCAGCTCGTCGATGAAAACGATCGACGGTGCAGCCTCCTTGGCCTGCGCGAAGAGATCGCGGACTCGCGAGGCGCCGATACCGACGATCGCTTCCACGAACTCCGAGGCGGACAACGAGAAGAACGGCACATCGGCCTCCCCCGCCACGGCCCGGGCGAGCAGCGTCTTGCCGGTCCCGGGCGGGCCCACGAGCAGCACCCCGCGCGGGACGCGGCCGCCCAGCCGCCGGTACTTGTCCGGCCGGCGCAAGAAGTCGACCACCTCGACCAGCTCTGCCTCTGCCTCTTCGACGCCGGCGACGTCCGCAAAGGTCACCCGGTCGCCGGAGGGCTGGTAGCGGCGCGCTCGTGAGCGACCGAATGCCCCGAGCGCCCCCTGCGCGCTACCGGCGCGACGCAGGAAGAAGACAAGGAGCCCGATGAGAAGGAGGGTAGGCCCGAAGCCGATCAGCAGGGCCTGCCACCAAGGTGGGCCGGTATCGAGAGGTTTGGCGTTGACGACGACGTCGTTGCTCTCGAGCAAGCGAGAGAGGGCGTCGGTGTCCGCGAAGGCAGGGATCTCGGTCTTGAAGTCCTTCTTCGGCTTCGACTTGCCATACCGTCGCGGCTGCTCGAACACACCCTGGACAGCCGTTCCTTTGGAGGTGATCTCGGCCACGTTTCCATCGCGCACCTGGTCGAGGAAGAAGGGGCTATAAGGAACGCTGAGCCGAGACTTTTCCTCCATCACCCGCGAGCCCGCCCAATAGTTCAGGGCGAGCAAACCGAGCGCGAGCAAGATCCACCACCAGCGAAATCGCGGCCGCTGGGACGGCTTCGCAGAGGAGCCCGATGCGGGCTCCCGTGTTCCGGGCGAGGTTGACGGCTCTACCGGGTCGGTTCGCTGCGGGCGTTCGTCCTGTGCCATCTACGTCTCACTGCCGAGCGTACACCCGGCCTCATCCGGTGCGGCTCTGCCGCTGCAGGTCTGACAGCTAGAGCCAGATTCGCGCCGTGAATCCGTTGGGCGACCGGAAGAACTCGATCCGCCAGGTCAGCTGTCGAGCGACCCACAGGCCCTTGCCGACTCCCATTCGCGGGGCGAGGTAGCCCGCGGCCGGGTCGTCGAAGCCCTCGCCCCGGTCGACGACTTCACAGACGAATCGCCCCTGTGAGCGTCCGACGCGGACGTCTTGCACGCCGCCGCCGTGCTCAATGGCGTTGGCGGCGATCTCGCTGGCGGCGAGGAGCATGTCGAGCACCCTCGCTTCGGGCACGTCCTCGGCGACGAGTTCCTGTGCGAGCCGCTCGCGGAACTCCTCGGTGTCGCGGCCGAACGGGATCGGTCGGAGCTGCGCGATCGGCTCGGCCGCCGGAGTCATTCGACGCAGCAGGTCGTCGGGGTCTTCGTAATGGTCACTCGTGGTCCACGCGTTGCCGTCGACAACCTCCGGGTGGGTTTGCCAGACGCTCTCGAGAATCGGATCCGGAGTCCCGGCCGCGTTGTAGGAGCACAAGACCCAGGCCGGCAGGTGGGCGAAGCAGCGGTTGAAGACGGCCTCGTAGCCCGTCCATAGCTGCCACTCGACCGGATCGGGCCCAAACTGGACATCGGCCACGGCGCGCACCCTGGGCGCTTTCTGCAGCCGGTCGGTGAAGACCGTGTGGTAGGACGCCAACGTCCGTGCAGGGCGCGTGTAGGCCGAGCTGACGTCGGCGAAGGTCACCTGCGCGGCGTTAGGTCCGAGCGCCTCGCGCAGCACGGCGAGCCCGGGCTTCGTGTGCGCGACGATCGCGCCCTCGCCGGCCTCGATTCCTTCCTTCAGAAACGGCACGACCCGCGCGAGGTATTCGTCCTGCGACTCGTAGACGAGTGCGCCGTGGCGGAATGGTGTGCTGTCAGTGGGCATTGGGGGCGGGCCCGTGCGTAGCTGTCCTGCGAGACGCATGAAGGGTGATAAGCCGCCGGAGGCTCGGATTCAAGTCGGGCCCGCCTCGACGGATGCGGGCTGTGCGAGCGCCTCGCGCAGCTTGCTCAGCGCTCCGGCCTCGATCTGACGAGCGCGCTCGGCCGTCAGCCCGAGGCCGGCGCCGATCTGGGTCAGCGTCTGCGCGGGCTCGCCGAGCCCGTAGTGGGCCCGCACGACCAGGCGCTCGCGTTCGTCGAGATCGTCCGTCAAGTCACGTAACGCATGGGACTCGAGGTCGTCGAGCACCTGCTCGTACGCCTCCTCGGCGACGGGATCAGCGATCGTCTCGCCGACCGTAGTCGGGACCTCCCCGTCTCCGGCGAGCTGCTCTTCCATTCCGCGCGGTCTGCGCTCAGTCGCCCGCAGGCTCTCGAGCTGCACCAGCGTGAACCCCGTCGCGTTGCTCAGCTCCTCGTTGGTCGGTTCGGCGCCGTTGGCTTGCAGGTGGTCGCGACGCGCTGCCCTGATCAGGGCGAGACCGCGGACCGCCCGGTCGGAGAGCGCGACGGGCCGTGCGAGCTCCGCGACGAGCTCCTGCATCGCTTTGCGTACCCAGAAAGAGGCGTACGCCCAGAACGGCGTGTTCAGCCCGGCGTCGTAGCGTCGCGCAGCGAAGAGCAACCCGGCCACGCCTTCCTGAACCAGCTCCCGACGCTCCACCCCCATGCCGCTGAGGACACCGGCGAGACCCGCGATCGCCGGCAGGAATGCCTCGACCAGCTTCCGGCACGCATCGGCGTCCCCGGCTTCGGCTGCGATCACCAGATCACGCTGCTGCCGAAGGGTGAGTCGTTCCGCGTCGCTCACCGAGCGCATGCTTCACGCCCGAGGTCCCGAGGTTGTGCCGGCACGCCGCCTCCAGAGTCGGGAGGACGCATCGATTGTTGCAGCAAGCGGGTGCCCCACGGAGGCCGGCCGGCTTGGGTTCTCGCCACGTCGGCTTATTGAGGTCGTAGGCCCTTCCCACCGACCCCTGGGAGGTCGACATGAGCAGCACCACGGTCGCAAGCGCAACCGAGATCCGTCCCTTCCACGTCGCCATTCCTGGTGAGGCTCTGGAGGACCTTCGTCGACGGATCGCGGCCACGAATTGGCCCGAGAAAGAGACCGTCGCGGACCAATCCCAAGGCGTGCCGCTCGCCATGATCCAGAAGCTCGCGCGCTATTGGATCACGGACTACGACTGGCGCACGTGCGAGGCGAACCTGAACGACCTCCCGCAGTTCATCACCGAGATCGACGGGCTCGACATTCACTTCATCCACGTTCGGTCGCAGCATGAAGACGCGTTGCCGCTCATCGTCAATCACGGCTGGCCGGGCTCGGTGCTCGAGCAGATCAAGCTCATCGGGCCACTGACGGATCCGGTCGCTCACGGCGGCAAGGCCGAAGACGCCTTCGACGTCGTCATCCCGTCGATGCCGGGCTACGGATTCTCTGGCAAACCGACGACAACGGGCTGGGGTCCAGAGCGCATGGCGCGGGCTTGGGCAGAATTAATGAAGCGCCTCGGCTACACCCGATAC
>JBKPFD010000358.1:0-1770 GCA_046729155.1 Actinomycetota bacterium | reverse complement strand
GGTCTTCTTCTTCTCGGAGGACGCGCCGGGCCGCGTCGCGGACTGCAGGCCGAACGAGGTCGACGTCCCCGACCTCGTCGGGATGCCGATCTCGCAGGCGCGGGCACGGCTGATCTCGCAGCCCCTCACTCCGGACGTGATCACGAAGCCGGCGCGCCCCGGCCAGCGCGTCGATGTCGTCGTCGCGCAGATCCCGGCGAAGGGGCGACGACTCTCAGCCTACGACCAGGTGAAGCTCGTCCTCCCGAAGGCGACCTACGGCATCGTCCCCCGTCTGGTCGGCCTTCGCTTCGAGCGCGCGAAGGCCAAGCTCGAGCGGAAGGGCCTCGAGTTCGAGGTGCAAGAGGTCGACGGCGCGCGTCCCGGCCGCGTGATCTTCCAGGTGCCCCGCCCGGGCGTCGCGGCCGTGAAGGGGATGCTGGTCAGGGTCGCGGTCGGAAAGGCCGACTGAGGAACAGAGAGCCGGCCAGGCCGTAGCGCCACGGCTGGTTGGCGGCGCGCGTGATCCCGATGCGCGGCCCCGCGACGACGTCCAGGTCGCCCGCGCGCGCGTGAAGCTCGAACGGCGGCCGGTCGAGCGGCAGGCTGTCGTGCTCCCGCGTCACGCCGAGGGCGTGGCACAGGCGGCCCGGCCCGCTGCACAGCAGACGTGCCTCGTCGAGCCCGCGCCGTGCACGCATGACCTCCAGGCCGTCCGTCGGCTCGAGCGCCCGCAGCAGGACGGCACTCGCGACGCCCTCGTCCTCGCAGACGAGGTTCAGGCACCAGTGGACGCCGTACGAGCGGTAGACGTACGCGTGCCCGGGCGGCCCGAACATCGACGCGTTGCGCTCGGTGCGGCCGCGGAAGCCGTGCGCGGCCGGGTCCTCGTGGTCGTACGCCTCGACCTCGACGATCACACCGCCGGCGCCGTCGACGAGCAGCTTCGCTCCTACGAGGTCGGGTGCGACATCGTGGACGCTGCGTGCGAAGAAGTCCTTCTCCAGCTTCATTCCCTGCGCGGGTCACGGCGGTCGTAGCGGACGAGAGCCGGCACCGCGAGCGCGCAGATCACGGTGCCGATCACCGTGAGGATGCCGCCCGAGACGATCGAGGCGCGCACCCCGGCCAGTGAGGCCACGATTCCCGCCTCGACGTTCCCGATCTCGGGAGCGCCGGCGACCTGGGCGAGCTCGATCCCGGACAGGCGGCCGCGCAGGGAGTCCGGCGTCACCGAGAGGAGGATGTTCCCGCGCAGGACGGCGCTGACGAAGTCCGCTGCCCCGGCCGTCGCGAGGAGAACCAGTGCGACCCAGACCGAGTGCGCGAGCCCGACCAGCGCGATCGCGACGCCCCATGCGGCTGCGGCGAAGCAGACGGCGAGGCCTTGCCGGCGAACCGCGCCCATCCAGCCGGACGTGAGCGAGGCCAGAAGCGCTCCCGCGAACAACGACGAGTACATGAGGCCGAGGACGCTCGGGCCGCCTCCGAGCTTCGCGGCGAACGCGGGGAAGAGGGCCCGGGGCATGCCGAAGATCATCGCGTTCGTGTCCACGAGGAAGATGCCGAGCAGCACCTTGCGGTGTACGACGTACCGGAAGCCGTCGAGGATCGACTGCAGGCTGGGCCGGTCCGCGTCCGGCGGGGCCGGGATCGACGGCAGGAGCCAGATCGCGAGCAGCGAGGCGCCGAACGTCGCGATGTCGATCGCGTAGGCGCCGGGCAGACCGACCGTCGCGATCAGCACGCCCGCGAGCGCGGGCCCGACGACGCGGGCGAGCGTGAACACCA
>JBKPFD010000357.1:0-2618 GCA_046729155.1 Actinomycetota bacterium | reverse complement strand
GGGCTCGTCGCGCCGATGTTGCCGCACGAGCTCGCCGACGACGCGTGCTCGCTCAGACCACACGTCGACCGGCTCTGCGTGACGGTCGAGTTTCCTCCGGACGGTGACCCGCTCTTCTACCGGTCGGTGATCAGCAGCACCGAGCGCTTCACGTACGGCCAGGTGCAGCGCATCCTCGAGGGCGCCGAGCGCCACGGGCTCGCCGACGAGCTGCGTCTCGCGGAGCAGCTCGCGAGCGAGCTTCGCCGCCGCCGCTTCGAGCGCGGGGCTCTGCGCGTCGAGAGCCGTGAGCTCGCGTTCGAGTTCGACGGCCGCGGGGGCGTGGCGCGGGCCTGGTTCGAGGCCGAGCCTCACGCGCACATGCTCGTCGAGGAGCTGATGATCCTCGCCAACGAGGCCGTCGCCGCGTTTCTCGCCGGCCGGCGACGCGAGGCGCTCTACCGGGTGCACGAGCGGCCCGAGCCGCAGTCGATCCAGCTGCTCCTGGCGAAGCTCGCCGATCTCGGCGTGCCGACGCCCCCGGCGCCGGACGCCGAAGCGATGAGCCCGAGTGACGCAGCGCATGTGGCGGCCGCGGCGAGCGAGCGCGTCAACGAGTACGTCGCCCGCGCCGGGCGTGGGGAGGAGGCCTACCCGGCTCTCGTCCTGCGGGCGCTGAAGCAGGCGCGCTACGACCCGCGCAACCTCGGCCACGCGGGGCTCGCGAGCACGGCCTACTGCCACTTCACGTCGCCGATCCGCCGCTACCCGGACCTCGTCTGTCATCGCGCGTTGCTCCGCGAGGTCGGCCAGGGCGACGACGAGCTTCCGGAAGACCTCGCGGACCTGGCCGAGCACACGTCATTGACGGAGCGCGAGGCGGCACAGATCGAGTGGCGCGCCGACGAGATCTGCCTGGCCTGGCTGCTCGAGGCGACGCTCTACGACCGCGGCTGGGACGAGCCGTTCGACGGCGAGGTCATCGGCGTCATCCCGAGCGGCCTCTTCGTCCGCTTTGGGGAAGTCTTCGAGGGCTACGTGCCCGCCCGGCGGATGCCCGGCGACTACTTCCAGATGAACGAGCTCGGCACGGCGCTCATCGGCCGTCGTGGCGGCAAGCCCTATCGCCTAGGCGACCGCATCGAAGTGCGCGTCGAGGAGATCCGGCGCGCCGAGGGCAAGGTCGAGCTCGCGCTCAGCGCCGGAAGCCGCCCGGGAGCAGGTAGAGGCAGCCAAGGGTGGCGATCAGGACGGCGGCGAGGGCGGCGATGAACCTTGCCAACACGCCGCCGTTGTTCGGCGGCGCTTCGCCGGACGCGTGATCGCGCAGAGCCCACGGGCGGGAGTCGTCCGCCCGGCCGGCTTCCCCGTCAGGCTCGTCGTCGGCCGGCGCTAGCCGCCGTTCCTACAATCGAACCATGGCCAAGGGTGAGAAGCTCATTGCGGAGAACCGCAAGGCGCGGCACGACTACCACTTCCTCGAGCGGTTCGAGGCCGGCCTCGTGCTGGCCGGGAGCGAAGTGAAGTCGCTGCGTGAAGGCCGCGCCAGTCTGCAGCAGGCCTACGCGGATGTGCGCGACGGGGAAGCGTGGCTCGTCGGGGCCCACATCGACGCCTACGACCAAGCCGGGGTCCAGAACCACGAGCCGGATCGCGACCGCAAACTGCTCTTGCACCGTCGCGAGATCGACTCGCTCTACGGCAAGGTGCGCGAGCGCGGGCTGACGCTCGTGCCGGTCAGGCTCTACTTCAAGGACGGCCGCGCCAAGGTCGAGCTCGCACTCGCCCGCGGCAAGGAGCAGCGCGACAAGCGGCGTGAGATCGCGAAGCGCGAGGCCGACAGGCAGATGGAGCGCGCGCTCAAAGCGCGCCGCTGAGTCGCGCGAGCGCGCCGGGCAACTCGTCCATCCGCTCGATCGTCGCGTCCGCGCCCGCCAAGGCCCCGCGTTCCTTGCGACCTGAAGCGAAGGCGACGACACGGATGCCGGCTGCGCGGGCCCCGGCGATGTCGGCCGGGGTATCGCCGACACCAACCGTTGCCTCGGCCGGCCAGTCGCCCGCTCGTGCCCGTGCGAGCCCGATCAGCACGGCCCGGGTCTCCGCCTCACAGCCGAAGGCCCCCTCGCCGTGCCGAAAGAGCTCTTCGAGCCCGAGCTTCTGCATGCGCGCTCTGGCGATCGGCTCCGGGTTGCCGGTCAGCAATGCTCGGCGCCCGATACGGCCGAGGGTCTCCGCGGTTCCCTCCGGGCTGCGCCAGGCTCGCGTATCCGCTCGGGCCAGGAGCTCGAGGTAGCGCGATGACACCTCCGAGCACCAGCGGTCGAGGCCCTGGTTGATCTCTGCGTCGTTCAGCCCTTCCGCGCCCAGAATTGCGCGCGCGATGCTCAGCGCCGTCTGCCCGGCGTGGTCGACCTGGTCGATCGCGTCGAGCCGCGGCCGGAGTCCCCAGACCGCGCCGATCGCCTCGATCGTGGCCTCACCCATCAACGGGTCGTGCGTGACGAAGAGCGTCCCGTCGACGTCGAAGAGGACGAGCAGCGGCACCGGGCGCAGCATAGGGCGGAGAGGGTCGCGGCTACAATGTGCTGGACATACGGGGGCGATCAGGTTTCGACGTGGTCGATTCTCCGGCTGAGCTG
>JBKPFD010000356.1:0-3476 GCA_046729155.1 Actinomycetota bacterium | reverse complement strand
TAGGGGGAGCGCCTCGCACCCCCGGGCGGGTGAACGGGCCCGTCAGGTAACGAAAGGAGTGCGATAGTGCAGAGACGATCGTGGTTCTCCATTGCCATGCTGGCAGTGGGGCTGAGCCTCCTCGTCGCAGCAGGTCCCGCGAGCGGTAGCTCGAGCAAGAGCGGTGTCAAGAAGGGCGGCACGCTCCGGGTCAACCTCCCCGTCACCGACATCGACGACATCGATCCGTCGATCGCGTACGGGACGACGACGTGGCACATCCAGTACTCGACAGCTTTGAAGCTCCTCAACTATCCGGATGCGGCGGCCCCGCGCGGCTCCCGCCTCGTTCCGGAGGGTGCGTCGAGCTACAGAGTGTCGAACGGCGGCAGGGTCTACACGTTCACGATCCGCCCCGGTTTCCGGTTCAGCAACGGTGGAAGGATCACCGCTGCGAACTACGCGTATGCGATCAACCGGGCGGCGTTCAAGGACCTCCAGTCGCCGGCGTTCCAGTTCATCTCCGACCCGAACGGCGCGAACATCCTCGGAGCACAGGACGTTCGTGACGGCAAGGCTTCCTCGATGAGGGGCGTCCGCGTGCGCGGCAACAAGCTCATCGTCACGCTGGCGAAGCCTGACGCGACCTTCCTCGCGAAGATCACGATGCCGTTCTTCCAGGCAATGCCGACCAACCTGTCGAAGTCTGACAAGATCATCAACGTCAGCGGCAACCAGCTGCCTTCGGGCGGTCCGTACTACGTTTCGGCACGCGAGCCGAACCGGCTCGTGACGCTGCGGAAGAATCCGTTCTATGCGAGGGGCGTTGCCCGCAGCTTCAAGCGGCGCCCGGCCAACCTCTCGCAGATCAACATCAAGACGACCGTGAACCTCGAGGCCAGCTATCAGGAGGTTCGCGCGAATCAGGCCGACTACACGTACGACATTCCGCCGACTGCGCCTGCCGAGCTCGGACGTGAGTTCGGTACGACGAGGGGCCGGTTCCGCGTGACGACGTCGAACTGCGTCAGCTACATCGCGATGAACTCGAACAACGCCCTCTTCAGCGGCAACCCAGGCCTGCGCAGGGCCGTCAACTACGTCATCAACCGCAACGCCATGGTCGACCTCTCCGGTGCGTATGCCGGCCGGCAGACCGACCAGTACCTGCCGCGCGGGTTCCCGGGCTACAAGGAGCTGGGCGCCAGGGGCTATCCGGCGACCCAGAACCTGAGCCGGGCGAGGCAGCTCGCTGCAGGTAAGACGCGCAGCGGTAACGGCATCTACTACTACGGGCTGGCAGCACCTGGCCCGCAGCGGATGGAGCTCGTCCGGAGCTACCTGTCGCAGATCGGCATCTCGATCCAGCCGCAGGGCTTCCGCGGGTTCGCGATCTACGACGCAGCCGGCAAGCGCAGCTCGCCGCACGCGTTCACGACCGGCGGGTGGTGCCAGGACTACCCGGATCCGTACGACTTCATCAACGTCCTCCTCTACGGTGGCAACATCCAGGAGGAGAACAACAACAACCTGGCCTACTTCAACAACGCGACGTTCAACAAGCGGATGGAGCGCTCGGCGAAGCTCGTCGGTGCCCCGCGCTTGAAGGCGTACGGCGTCCTGGAGAACGATCTGACCACGCAGCAGGCTCCGTGGGCAGCTTGGAGCCAGCCGACGAACCAGTTCTTCTTCGGTAGCCGCGTCAACACGAGCACCCTCGTCTATCAGCCGATCTACGAGGAGTACCCGTACAACGTCATCGCACTGAGGTAGGGAAGTAGGAGGCGTACACGTACGCTGATCCGAATCGACGAGGCGCCGGCGAGAGTCGGCGCCTCGTCGCTTTTCGGGGCTCGACTGAGCTAAGGTTTTGCGTCCCACGATCCACGGGAGGAAGATGACGAGATGTTCCGCTTTCTGATCCGCCGTTTCCTTTGGGCGATCTTCCTCTTCATCGCGGTCACGCTCGTCACCTACGTCATCTTCTTCCTCGCGCCCGCGAACCCGGAGCGCGTGATCTGCGGTGGCGAGCGCGCACGACCCGACTGTCTTGCTCAGGCGCGGGAGGAGCTCGCGCTCGACAAGCCGATCGTCGTGCAGTACGCGAGGTTCCTCGAGCGGCTCGTCATCGACAGGTCGCTCGGCAAGTCGTACGTCACCGAGCAGAACGTGAACGACATCGTTCGCGATGCCGCCCCCGTGACGGCCTCGCTCGTCTTCGGCGGCGCGATTCTCTGGATGATGATCGGCCTCGCCGTTGGAATCTTCTCGGCCTTACGACCACGCTCGCTCATGGACAGGGCCGCGATGGTCTTCGTCCTGATCGGCGTCTCCGCGCACCCGGTCTGGATCGGCCTGATCTTCTCGTACTTCTTCGGCGCGAAGCTCGGCTGGACGCCCATCACCGGCTACTGCGACGCGATCAACCCGCCTCAAGGCCTCGGCTGCGGCGGGGTCGTCGACTGGGCGCACCACATGATCCTTCCCTGGGCGACCTTCGCGATCCTGTTCGCGGCGCTCTACGTGCGCATGGTGCGCGCGAACGTGCTCGAAACGATGAACGAGGACTTCGTCCGCACTGCGCGGGCGAAAGGCGCCCCGGAGGCGCGAGTCATGCGCTCGCACATCCTTCGCAACGCCCTGCTGCCCGTCGTGACGATGCTCGGCATGGACATCGGCATCGCCCTCGGGGGCGCGATCTTCACCGAGGCCGTCTACACGCTGCCCGGGCTGGGACGTAGGGCGGTGGTCGCCGTCGACCAGTACGACCTGCCGATCGTGCAGGGCATCGTTGTCTTCGGCACGCTCTCCATCATCGTGTTCAATCTCGTGGTCGACATCCTCTACGCCTTTATCGACCCGAGGATCAGGCTGGAGTAAGAAAGGGCTCAGTGGCACTTCTCGAGGTACGCGACCTCCATACCTACTTCCGGACCGACGACGGCATCGTCAAGGCCGTCGACGGCGTCAGCTTCGAGGTCGAGAAAGGTCAGACGCTCGGCATCGTCGGCGAGTCCGGCTCAGGGAAGAGCGTGACGTGCCTGACGATCATGGGGCTGAACCCGAAGCGCTCGGCGATCACGAGCGGTGAGGCGCTCTTCAAGGGCGAGAACCTGCTGAAGATGGGCCAGCGGCGCCTGCGGGAGATCCGCGGCAACGACATGGCGATGATCTTCCAGGACCCGATGACCTCGCTCAACCCGGTGCACTCGGTTGGGAGGCAGCTCATCGAGGCGATCCTTCTCCACCGCGACGTGACGAAGAAGGCGGCGCGCGCGAGGGCGCTCGATCTCCTCAAGGCGGTCGGCATCCCGCGGGCGGAGCGGCGGATCGACGACTATCCGCACCAGTTCTCCGGCGGCATGCGCCAGCGCGTGATGATCGCGATGGCGCTCGTCAACGACCCCGACCTGCTGATCGCCGACGAGCCCACCACGGCGGGTCGGGCCTCGACCTGGCCACGTCGATGCGGGTGACAGAGGACCTGAGCCGGGCCG
>JBKPFD010000355.1:0-1962 GCA_046729155.1 Actinomycetota bacterium | reverse complement strand
TCCACCGGGCGACCTACACATGCGTGGGCGACACCGTCAACATCGCGGCCCGGCTCGAAGCGCACACGAAGGTCGTCAACCGGCCGATCCTCATCGACGAGGAGACGCGGCGCGGCCTCGACGACGGCATCGGCGTCGAGCCACAGGGCGAGATGCTAATGAAGGGGAAGACGGAGCCAATCAACGTGTACGCCGTGCTCGTCGACTCGCTCGTCGCCGAGAGCGCGTGAATTGCCGTCCCCTTCCTGCACCGCCGTCTCGCCGGCAGCCCGTCATCACCGGGACCACACAGACCGATAGTCGAAGTGCCGCCGGAAGATGCTGGCGTCGCCGCGACCCGTTACGGACGCCTCGAGAATCACAGGCAATCACGCCGCAAGCGTGAGTAACAGACGATCTTGTGGTGCCGCTCCCACCGCTTGAACAAAAGCCTGCGGCGCATTCCCGCAGAACATCGTGACGATCTCTACATACCCATCGCGTGGTAGCCGGAGTCGACGTACAGCGTCGTCCCGGTCACGTTCCCGGCCTCGTCCGACAGTAAGTACGCCGCCGCAGCCCCGACGTCGTCGGCCGACACGTGGCGATGCAGAGGCGAGCGCTCTTCGACGATCGCCTCCATCGTCGGGAAGCCGGCGATCGACCGCGCCGCCAGCGTCCGCACAGGGCCGGCCGACACCGCGTTGATGCGGATGTTCTTCTGGCCGAGATCCCAGGCCAAGTAGCGAACCGACGCGTCGAGCGCCGCCTTCGCGACGCCCATGACGTTGTAGTGCGGCACCGCCCGCTCGCCGCCGAGGTACGTCATCGTCATGATCGAGCCGCCGCCGCGGGCCTCCATCAGCGGCTCTGCCGCCCGTGCGCAGGCGACCAGCGAGTAGGCGCTGACGTCGAGGGCGAGCCAGAAGCGGTCGCGGGGCGTGTCGGTGAACCGGCCCTCGAGATCTTCTGCCGCGGCGAACGCGACCGAGTGCACGAGTAGGTCGAGGCCGCCGTCGAAAGCCTCGCCCACCTCACCGAACACGCGCCCGACGTCGTCGTCCGAGCGGACGTCGCACTCGGTGATCAGCGGGCTCGAGACGCTCTCGGCCAGCTCGCGCACGGACTTCTCGATGCGCTCGCCCTGGAACGTGAAGGCGAGCTCCGCTCCCTCGTCGGCGAGCCGCTTCGCGATCGCCCACGCGATCGAGCGCTTGTTCGCCACGCCGAGCACCAGCCCGCGCTTGCCAGCAAACCGCTCCGCCACGATCGCGCGATCCTAAGGGAGCAGCGCCGTCGGCTACTCTGAGTCGCGCGTTGCGCCGCCTCGCCCTTCCGCTCGCCCTCGTCGCGGCGCTCGCCACGGCAGCATCCGCTTCGTCCGCGCTACAGCCGGTCCGTAGGCACTTCGGCGACCGCACCTTGCCGCTCGTCCGGCACGGGACCCTGCACATCCCGACGGGACAGTCGCAGGGCCGCGTCCGCGTGATCGTCACACTGCGGCAGCCCCCGCTCGCCGTTGCGCGCGGCCCAGGCCTGATCTCGAGAAACGGCGGCGCACAGCTCGACGTCGCAAGCCGCTCGTCGCGGAGATACGTCGTGTCGCTGCAGCGCGCACAGGCGGCCGCGGTGCGCACGCTTCGGCAGACGATCCCGTCCGCCCGCGTCTCGCGCCGCTTCCAGGTCGTCCTCAACGGGTTGACCGTGGAGCTCCCCGCCACGCGGTTGACGACGCTCACCCGGCTCTCGTTCGTGCAGCGCGTCTATCCGAGCGTCCGCTACCGGCTCTCGACGAACGAGAGCGCGGCGCTCACGGGCGCGCCGGCGCTCTGGGCAGCCACCGGCGCGCGGGGTGACGGAGTCAAGATCGCGGTCGTCGACGACGGCGTCGACCAGAGCCACCCGTTCTTCGCGCCGACGGGCTACACGTATCCGGCGGGCTATCCGAAGGGGGCGAGTCGCTACACGACGCCGAAGGTGATC
>JBKPFD010000354.1:0-4887 GCA_046729155.1 Actinomycetota bacterium | reverse complement strand
GCGTCGCGGAGCTCGGCGCGGGCGTGCCGCCGGAGCTCGCCTCGCTCATCGCCCGCCGCGCCGGCGGCGACGCCCGGAACGCGCTCAACATTCTCGAGCTCGCGTGGCAGACCGCCCAGGCCGAGGGCGCGCCGCTGAACGAGGAGCACGTCGAGGACGCCGCCCGCAAGCGACCGCTCGTCTACGACAAGGGCGGCGACGCGCACTACGACTTCATCTCGGCGTTCATCAAGTCGATGCGCGGATCCGACCCGGACGCCGCCGTCTACTACCTCGCGGCCATGCTCGAGGGCGGCGAGGACCCGCGCTACATCGCCCGGCGCATGATCGTCCTCGCCTCCGAGGACATCGGCAACGCCGACCCACGTGCGCTGCTCGTCGCCGTCGCCGCTGCGCACGCGGTCGAGCACGTCGGGCTGCCGGAGGCGCAGCTCAACCTGGCACAGGCAGCGATCTACCTCGCCAACGCGCCGAAGTCGAACGCGGTCATCGTCGCGCTGAAGGAGGCCGCTCAGGACGTGCGCGAGCACGGCCACGTCCGCCCTCCGGATGCGCTTCGCGACACGCACTACTACGGCGCGAGGAAGCTCGGCCGCGGCAAGGGCTACATCTACCCGCACTCGGATCCGAAAGGCTTCGAGGTCGACAACCTGCCCGACCCGCTCAAGGGCAAGAAGTACTATCGGCCGTCCGGTTCAGGCGAAGAGAGAGGGGACGATGGCGACTGAGAAGACAGCTCGCGCGACCTGGGAAGGCGAACTCCTGGACGGCTCGGGCCATGTCCAAACCGACAGCGGGTCGGTCGATCAGGACATGACGTGGTCCGCGCGCGCCCAGGACGTCGAGGGCGCGAGCCCCGAGGAGCTGATCGCGGCCGCGCATGCCACGTGCGTCCTGATGGCGCTTTCGGCCGGCCTGACGGGAGCGGGTACGCCCCCGAAGCGGCTGGAGAGCGAAGCGACGACGGCGTTCGACAAGGTGGGCGAGGGCTTCAAGATGACCTCGATCCGGTTGCGGATCCAAGGAGAGGTCGAAGGGGTCGACGAGGAGGCCTTCCGTGCGGCGGCCGAGGAGGCGAAGGAAAACTGCCCTGTTTCGCAAGCCCTGAAGGGCAACGTCGAGATCTCCGTCGACGCCTCACTCAGCTGAGCACCGGGCGCACCGCGTCCTCGAGCTTGCGGGGTACGCTGACGCCGTAGCGCTGCTCGAGCCGATCGCGTAGAGCGAGGTACACCTCGACGGCCTCGTCAACGGAGCCCGGTGGCTTCTTCGCGCCCATCGGCCCGAGCATGAGGTCGTACAGGTCGCCGAGGCTCTTCGCCAGCGCGTCGGCTTTCCCGCTCCGCCTCTTCTGCTCGAGCCAATGGATCCAATCCCAGAAGTGCATGTCGATGGGCACGAGCGTCTCGGCCGACGGCTCCCACGGCGGCGCCCAGCCCTGTTTTCGGTCCGGGAAGATGAGGTCGACCTTCGCCGGGCCAGGCAGCATGAGCATGTAGCAGGCGTGGTCGGAGTAGCGGTCCCACTGCTGCGCGAGAGGCTGCAGGGGGTGGACGGCACGCGGGAGGTCGGCCACAAGGCGCGGGAAGTCGTACGTGGTGACGAGGAAGTCCCAGTCCGAAAGCTCGTGCGCGGTGCCGTCCGCGCGTGAGCCCGTCAGGACGAGGCGCCCGACGAGGGGGTGCCCGCCGAGCAGCGCGAGCACGGCCTCGCCGACGTCCACCTAGTCGGACCCGCGCTCGATGCGCTGCGCTGCGAACTCGGCGAAGTCGCCGCCGAGAGAGCGATAGCCCGCGGCCGCGCGTGCCACGTCGTACTCGGTGCGCCTGAACTCGAAGTCGCCGTCCCAGGTCGCCCACGCGGCGCGAACGTCCCCGTCGAGTGGCATGCCGACGCTCCCTGGGTTGACGAGATCCGTGCCGTTCGGGCCCGGCCGGCGGAACTGCTGGTGGCTGTGGCCGAAGACGACGGTGCGATCACGGACGCCGGCCAGCATCCGTTCGTCGTCGTCGCTCGGATCGGGCGGGAAGCTCTCGACGTCGGAGAGCGGCGAGCCGTGCGTGTAGAGGATTCCATCGAGCTCGGCCTGCGGAGGCAGCTCGTAGAGCCCGCGGAGCTCTTCCTCCGGCAGCTGGCTATGAAAGAGGTCGTAGACCTCCATCACCTCCGCCCGGTCGGTCGGCGGCTCGAAGAGCCAGCGCTCGCCGTTGCCGCGGATCCAGGTCGCGTTCAGCAGCTCCCGCAGCCGCGCGAGCGTCTCGCCGGGCCACGGGCTGGGCGTGCCGTAGTCGCCGCCGAGCAGCCAGCGGTCGACATCGAGGCGCTCGGCGTCCGCGAGCACGCGCTCGAGCGCGGGCATGTTTCCGTGGATGTCGTACAGCACGCCGAGCACGCGGGATAGGCTCGCACGAATGAAGATCGTCGCGCTCGTAAAGCAGGTGCCCCGTCTGGGCGCGATCGAGTTCGACGAGGAGACGAAGACCCTCAAGCGCGAGGGCGTCCCGCTCGAGCTCAATGTCTTCGACCGCTATGCCGTCCAGCACGCCGTAGCCCTCCGCGACCGCTTCGGAGGCGAGGTCGTAGCGATGACCATGGGGCCCCCACAGGCAGAGGAGGCACTTCGCGAGTGCCTGAGCCTCGGCGCCGACCGCTGCATCCATCTCTCCGACCGCCTCTTCGCCGTCGCGGACACGCTCGGTACCTCGCGCACGCTCGCACTCGCGATCGAGAAGGAGGGCGCCGACCTCGTCCTCTGCGGGCGCAAGGCGCTCGACGCCGAGACCTGGCAAGTTCCGCCGGAGGTAGCCGCATTCCTGGGCTGGCCGCACGTGACGAACGCGGCGGCGATGGAGACTCCGCGTGACGGCCGGCTGCGACTCTTCCGCCAGACGGACTTCGGGGACGAGACGTTCGAAGCCGAGCTGCCGCTCCTCGTCTCCATCGGCTTCTCGCCCATGCCCGAAGTCGGGCGAGGCACCGACGATGGGTCGATCGCCGTCTGGAGCGCGAGCGACCTCGTTCCCGACGCGCACGAGAACGACAAGCGCTTCGGGCAGACGGGGTCGCCGACCCGCGTGATGGCCGTCCGCGACTCGCGGCCTGAGCGCAAGCGACTCCGAACCGAAAGCGTCGAGGAGGGCGCGCGGATGATCCTCGACCTCCTCGCGGAGCGCCGGCCGGAGCCGTCCCCCTGGGACAAGCCGGAGCACATCGCCGAGATTCCCGGAGCGCGCTACGACTGCTGGAGCGTGGTCGAGCTCGTCGAGGGCCGCCCGCGCCGGGTCTCGCTGGAGCTGGTCGCACGCTCGCGCGAGCTCGCCGGAAAGCTCGGCGGCAAGCAGGTGTCACTCGTGCTCGGCTCCGGAGCCGACGCCACGGCCGGCGAGCTCGGCCGGCGCGGTGCCGAGATCGTCTACACCGCCGAGGAGCTGGGCGAGTACCACCCTGAGACGTGGGCGCATGCTGTCCGCCGGGTCCTCGAGCAGCACCGCCCCCACGTGCTGCTGATCCCGGCGACCGGCCGAGGGCGCGACTACGGCCCGCGTGCCGCCGGCGAGCTCGAGCTCGGGATGACGGCCGACTGCGTCGCCGTCGACATCGCCAAGGGAGGACGCTTGCTGCAGCAGAAGCCGGCGTACGGCGGCAACATCGTCTCGCCGATCCTTTGCGCGACCACACCGCAGCTCGCGACCGTGCTGCCGCGCATGTACGAGCCGCTCGAGCCGCGAGACGACGTCGAGTTCGATGTGCGCAGAATCGATCTCAGCCCGCTACCCGAGCCCAGGGTGCGCCTGGTCGAGAGACACGAGATTCGAGAGTCGCACCGCATCGACGAGGCCGACGTCGTCTCGTTGCTGGGCGCTGGCCTCGGCGGGTCAGAGCCGATCCCGCGCATCGAGGCGGAGGCAACCGCGGTCGGCGCCGCCGTCGCCGGGACCCGTGGCGTCTGTGAAGCCGGCTGGATCGAGCGCACTCGGCAGGTCGGCCTGCTCGGCCGGCCGGTCGCGCCGCGCCTGCTCGTCGCGGTCGGCGTGCACGGCGACGACGAGGAGGTCGCGGGTTTCGTCAAGGCCGGAGTCGTCGTCGCCGTCGGCGCCGAAGAGGACGCGCCGATCCGCGAGGCGGCCGACGTCGTGGTCGAGGGCGACTGGCGAGAGACCCTCGAGCCACTGCACCGCGCGGTGGCGGCCGGCCTCTAACGACTACGAGACCTCCTCGAGCCGCCGCTCGAGGAACGAGCGCTCGACCGGGTTCGTCGCGAGCTCGAGCGCGCGCCTGTACGCGGCCGCGGCCTCCTCCCGCCGGCCGCTGCGACGAAGTAGGTCGGCGCGCGTCGCGTGTAAGAGGTGGTACTCGTCGAGGCCCGAAATGCCGTCGACCAGGTCGAGGCCACGCTCGGGGCCGTCGGCCATCGCGACGGCGACCGCGCGGTTCAGCTCGACGACAGGCGAGGGCTGGCGGCGGCCGAGCTCCCCGTAGAGGAGCGCGATCTGTGCCCAGTCCGTCTGCTCCACGCTCACCGCCTCGGCATGGAGGCCGGCGATCGCGGCCTGGAGCTGATACGCGCCCGGCCGGCCGAGCCCGAGCGCCCGCTGAAGCACTCGTTCCCCTTCGTCGATCTCGTCGCGGTTCCAGGCCGAGCGGTCCTGGTCCTCGAGCAGGACGAGCTCACCCTCGGGGCCGACGCGAGCCTGGCGCCGTGAATCCTGAAAGAGCATCAGCGCGAGCAGTCCGAGGGCCTCCGGCTCGTCCGGCATGAGCACCGCGAGCAGGCGGCCGAGCCTGATCGCCTCGTCGCACAGATCGGTGCGGACGAGGTGGTCGCCTCCGGTCGCCGAGTAGCCCTCGTTGAAGATCAGGTAGAGCACCGCAAGCGCGGCGCCGAGG
>JBKPFD010000353.1:0-2294 GCA_046729155.1 Actinomycetota bacterium | reverse complement strand
GGGCCTTGTCGAGGATCGCGCGGGTCGTCACGCCGGCACACGCTCCTCGTGGACGAAGCGGAGCTCCGGGACTCGTTCGAGCTCGCCTGCGTCACGGGCCAGCTCGAGGAACGTGTAGAGGCCGGCACGCTCGCGCGGGCCGAAGCGGTAGCGGAGCTTCTCGAAGTAGCGCGCCAGGAACCCGGCCGGATACCCGTAGCGCTCGCTCGCCTCGCGCGCGAGCAGCTCCGGCTCGGCCCGGGCGAGACGGACGGACGCGACGAGCGCGTCCTCGAGCTCGGCGATTCCCTCGGGCGGCGGATCCGCGCAGGCCCAGACGGCGAAGACCATCGGCAGCCCCGTGCGCTCGAGCCAGAGCCGCCCGTGGTCGTAGGGAGGCGTCGGGTCCTCGAACGCGCTCCGGAGCGCGTCGTCGCCGATCAGGAGCTTCGCGTCCGCGTCCTCGTCGAGCGGGACCTGCTCGGCCTCGGGCAGCAAGACGCGCGCGAGCACGACCGACGTCGCGCTCTCGGAGGTGACCGCGACGCGGCGCACCTGCTCGAGCGGCACCGGCGACACGAGCTGGATCGACTCCACCGCGCCCTCCGACGAGACGCAGAGCCGGGGAAGCAGCCTGAGCCGCTCCGCGTTCCGGGCCCACTCGATCGACGGGATCGGCGCGAGGTCGACCTCGCCGTCGAGCAACGCGCGCGCCAATTCGGTCGGCACGCCCACGACCTCCTCGACGTCGGCGTCCAGCCGGTGGAAGACCGGCGCCATGTTCACGTAGGAAATGCGGCCGAGCCGGATCATGCCCTCCTTCCCATGGCCCCCGAAGCGGCGACGAGCTGGTCGTGGTAGAACGCCGCGTCCTCGTCGTCTCTGGCCGCCAGCTCACCCAGCACGGCGTCGAGCGCCCTCGCGTCGCCGGCCTCAGCGAGATCCACGAGGCCGAGATAACCCCGCGCAAGAGTCTCGTCACCAGAGAGAGCGAGCTGCGCCCGCGCCTTTTCGAAGTTGCCCGTCGCGAGGGCGTGGGCGCCCACGACCCAGTGCGCCATGCCCTGCGTGATCGTGAACTCGAGGTCCGCGTACGCGAAGTCCTCACGCAGGCGCAGGCAACGATCGGCGGCATCGGCCCCGATCTCGACATCCTCCGCCCGAACGTCGTTGCCCCAACCGGGCCACGTGAAGGAGGCCAGGTCGTAGAGCGCGCCCACCAGCCTCACGGCGATGGTCCTCTCCGGGCCGGGCTCGGCCTCCAAGCGGCGGATCTGCTGCCGTTGGAGCCGGACGTATTCCGGCAATGCCCGGTGCGTCCAGTAGAGCTCACGGCCGACCTCACGGAAACCGGCGGAGGGCGGGGGCCAGCGCGTCTCCAGTCCTCCTGCCGCCTCGTCGATTGCCGCCCACGCCTCTTCGTCACGGCTGTTGCGAAGCAGGTTGAGGACGCGGTTGGTGACGTCGTTCCAGGTCATGCGAACCGCCGCAGCTCGTTGTACAGCGTGTCCCGCTGCACAGGCACGCGGCCTGCCTCCTGGACGACCCTGACCAGCTCGTCGATCTTCTGCTCGGTCTCGGTCTGCGCCCCGGCGGCGTGGAAGATCTCCTCGCGCACGACGGTGCCCTGCACGTCGTTCGCGCCGAAGTGGAGCGCGACCTGCGTCAGCGGCAGGCCCATCATGATCCAGTAGGCCTTCACGTTCGGAACGTTGTCGAGCAGGAGCCGCGAGACGGCGATCATCTTCAGGTCGTCGGAGCCAGCGGTGTGCTTCCAGCCGCGCCGCTCGAAGACGGTGTTCTCGGGGTGGAACGCGAGCGGGATGAACGCGAGGAAGCCCCCGGTCTCGTCCTGCAGCTCGCGCAGGCGCAGCAGGTGGTCGACCCGCTCCTCGTAGGTCTCGACGTGCCCGTAGAGGATGGTGCAGTGCGTCGGGATGCCGAGCCCGTGCGCGGTGCGGTGGACGTGGAACCAGTTTTCCGGATGCTCCTTGCCGGGCGCGACGAGGCGCCGCACGCGATCGGCGAAGACCTCGGCGCCCCCGCCCGGGAGCGAGCCGAGCCCGACGTCTCGTAGTTCGCGCAGCACCTCCTCGTGGGTGAGCCCCGAGAGCTTCGTCATGTGGTGGATCTCGCTCGCGGTGTAGAGCTTCAGGTGGACGTCCGGCATCGCCTCGTGCAGCTGCCGCACGATCTGCACGTAGTAGTCGAAGTCGACGTGCGGGCTCTCGCCCCCGACCATGTGGATCTCCGTGAAGCCGGTCAGCTCCCGCTGGCGCAGCGCGTCCTCGACGAGCTCCTCCGCCGTGTACGTG
>JBKPFD010000352.1:0-6425 GCA_046729155.1 Actinomycetota bacterium | reverse complement strand
AACTCGTCCCACGTTGCCCAGCGCGGCACGAGGAGCGCGTTCGCGATCAGGACGCGCGGCGCCCCAGGCTGCGTGCGGAAGACGCCGACGGGCTTGCCGCTCTGCACGAGCAGCGTCTCGTCCTCGCCGAGCACGAGCAGTGAGCGCACGATCGCGCGCAGCGCCTCCGGGCTTCTCGCCGCCTTGCCGGAGCCTCCGTAGACGACGAGCTCCTCGGGCCGTTCGGCCACCTCGGCGTCGAGGTTGTTCAGGAGCATGCGGAGCGGCGCCTCAGTCGACCAGGAGCGAGCATTCAGCGTCGTGCCGCGCGGCGCCCGGATCGTCGAGAGATCGCCGCAGAGAGCCTCGACCGTGCGCTCGAGCGTGGCCGTCGTCGTCACCGGCCGGCTCCGTGCTCGAGGCGACGCTTGAAGCGCCACCAGCTGTACCCCGTCGCGGCGACGAAGAACACGAGCGCGACGACAACGGCGTTCAGGACGTTGCCGTTCGTGAGCAGACCGACTGCGACGACGATCGCGGCGAGGACGCCGTAGAGGATCGCGCTGTCGCGGAACGGATGCCTCGGCAGCCGTCGCTCGCGCCTCATTGGAGCTCGCCTGCCTCGGACTCGACGGCGGCGAGCAGCGAGGCGTCTCGGATCGACGCGGCGACCGCCTCGATGTCCTCGTTCAGGGGGCGGTCCTCTCGCAGGCGCGGCGAGAGCGTGCGCACGTGCTCGCGCGCAGCCGCAGTGCCCGTCCCGGGGCGCAGGGGCGCGAGGAACTCGACAGCCTGTGCGCCGGCGAGGAGCTCGATCGCGACGGCCTGCTCGGCGTTGGCGAGCACCTGCCAGGCTTTGAGGCCGGAGGCGTTCCCCATCGCGACGTGATCCTCCTGGCCGGCGCTCGTCGGGATCGAGTCGACGCTCGCCGGATGGGCAAGCGCCTTGTTCTCGCTGACGAGCGAAGCCGCCACGTACTGCGGGATCATGAAGCCCGAGTTGAGGCCGCCGTCGGGCGCGAGGAAGGCCGGCAGCCCATCCGACAACCCAGGGTTGACGAGCCGCTCCGTGCGCCGCTCGGAGATGCTGGCGAGCTCGCTCACGGCCATTGCCAGCGCGTCGAGAGCAAAGCCGAGCGGCTGCCCATGGAAGTTGCCGTTCGAGAGAAGCGTGCCCTCCTCGGAGAACACGAGCGGATTGTCGGTCGCCGCGTTCAGCTCGACGGCCGTCGTGCGCTCCACGTAGTCGAGCAGGTCGCGGCAAGCTCCGTGCACCTGCGGCGCGCAGCGGAGCGAGTACGCGTCCTGCACGCGGTTGCACCAGCGGTGGGACTCGACGATCGCCGACTGGTCGACCAGGCGAAGCAGGTTCGCGGCCGCCGCCGCCTGTCCGGGCAGCGGCCGCAGAGCGTGAACCTCGGGGAGGAAGCTCGTGCGTGACGCCTGGAGCGCCTCGACCGAAAGCGCGCACGCAACGTCGGCAGCCTTCGCGAGCCGCCGGGCGCGGACGAGGCCGAGCGCCGCGAACGCGCCCATGAACTGCGTGCCGTTCACGAGCGAGAGGCCCTCCTTCGCCTCGAGACGAAGCGGTTCCAGCCCGACACGTGCCAGGGCCGTCGCCCCGTCGAGCAGCTCGCCGTCGACCCAGGCCTTGCCCTCGCCGACGAGCGGCAGCGCGAGGTGCGCGAGCGGGGCGAGGTCGCCGCTCGCACCGACGGAGCCGCGGCTGGGAACGCGCGGCAGCACTCCTCGTTCGAGTAGCTGCAGGAGCAGCTCCGCCACGTCCGCGCGCGCGCCCGAATAGCCCTTGGCGAGCGTGTTCGACCGCATCACGATCGCTGCGCGCACGATCTCCTCCGGATAGGGCTCGCCGACCCCGCACGCGTGGCTGCGCAGCAGCCGCAGCTGGAGCTCGGCCGAGAGCTCGGGCGGGATCGCCTTGCTGACGAAGCGGCCGAAGCCGGTGTTCACGCCGTACGTGGCTCCCGGAGAGGCCGCGACGCGCTCGACTACGGCGCGTGCGGCGCGCATCTTGTCGCGCGCGGACTCGTCGAGCTCGACGCCGGTGCCTTCGACCGCGACCTGCCAGACGTCGGCAGGGGTGAGGTCCTCACCCGTCAGCCGGACGGCGGTCTTCCGGGCCATGGCGCGGCCAGTCTAGCCCTCGCGCCAGGCGCGAAAATCTCGTCCGTGAGCGAGTCGACCGCCGCGGTTCCCGAGGAGCTCCTGCACCCCGCGCCGCCCGAGCGCCCGACGGCGCTCCTTCGACGGCGCGACTTCCGGCGGACGTACGCCGCGGTCGCGATCAGCGAACTGGGCGACGCCTTCCAGTACGTCGCGCTGATGTGGTTCGCGCTCGTTGCCGGCGGACCGCTCGGCGTGATCGCCGTGCGGCTCGCCGACAGCATTCCCGCGCTCGTCTTCGGCCTGCACGGAGGGCTCGTCGCCGATCGCCTCGACCGCCGCCGGACGATGATCGCCGCGGATCTCGTCCGCGGCGCCGTGCTCATCCCGGTCGCGGTCGCGGGGCTGGCCGGGCACCTGCCGCTCGTCGCGCTCGTGGCGGCGGCGTTCGTGCTGACGGCCGCGACGAGCTACTTCGCGCCGGCGTACGGCGCTCTGCTCCCGAGCCTCGTCGAGCGGCGGAATGTCCAACCCGCGAACGGGCTCGTCCGTGCGACCGCCGACGGTCTCAACGTCATCGGCTGGTCGCTGGCGGCGCTGCTGCTGACCTTCCTGCCGATCAGCGCGTTCTTCGCGCTCAACGCGGCGTCGTTCTTCCTCTCGGCTGCGATTCTGCTGCGCGTCCGTGTCGGCCGCGACCACGTGGATGCGGCCGAGCGCTCGACACCGCGGATTCGCGAGGGGCTCGCCGAGCTGCGGCTCCGGCCGCGCCTCGCCATCGCGGTCGCCGTGCTCGGCGTCGCCGTGACGATCTCGTCGGGCACGTGGATCGTCGGAGTGCCGGAACTCGTGCGGACGACGCTCGGTCGAGGAGCGGGCAGCTTCTCGCTCGTCGCGGCGTTCTACGCCCTGGGGTCGATCGCCGCCGGCCTCCTCCTCACGCGCCGCATGGTTGCGGACAAGGCGCTCTGGAGCATCCTCGCGCTCGTGCTCTACCTGCCCGCGTACGCCTTGTTCGCGGTGGCCGACACGATTCCGCTCGCACTCGCCGGCTCCCTCCTGGCGGGCGTGAGCCAGGGCTCCGCGTGGGTGCTCCTGAACGCGGCCGCCCAGGAGCAGGTCCCGGATCGGTTCCTCGGACGCGTGATGGGCCTGATCTCGCTGACCCACCGCGGCGCCCATGCCACCGGTCTCCTCTTCGTCGCGCCGGTGTTCGCCTTCGTCGCGCCCGAGACGGTGTTCGCGGCGGCGGCGCTCCTCATTCCGGCGGTCGCGCTCACGGGCGCGGCGCTCGCCGTCCTTCGAGCAGGCGAAGCTCGAGCACATGAGTCGCGTCGAAGCCGTCGATCCTGAGCGCGGCCCCTGCGGCGGCGGCTGCGGCACCGGCCGGCATGAGTCCGACGAGCTCGGAGCCGAGCACCTCCGCGCCGTGCTGCGCTGCTTCGTCCTCGATCCTGCGCACGATCTCGTGGAGCGCGGCCGCCTCCCAGTCCTCGACGTTCATGCTCACCTGAACGTGTCCCGCGCTCGGCAGGTCGAGCCCGAGCGCGCGCACGCCGGGAAAGCCGCCGTCCGTCTCGCGCACGGCGGCCGCGATCGCTCGGGCGATCTCGATGTCGTCGGCGCGGAGGTTGACGTTGAACGCGATCAGCGGCGGGCGAGCTCCGACCAACACGCCGCCGGCAGCGGGATGGAGGCGGGCCGGACCGAAGTCGGGCTCGAGGTCGCCGGCGTCGATTCGGCGCTGGAGCTCCTCGGGCCCGCCGCGCCGGAAGAACGCGGGTGTCCGGCCCGAACCCACTGCACCGTAGAGGAAGATCGGGAGACCGAGCTCGCCGCCGATGCGCTCGGCCACGGCCCGCGCAGCGGCCTCGGCGCGCGGCATGTCGCCCGGCTCGACGGGGACGATCGGCACGACGTCGGCCGCGCCGATCCGGGGGTGCGCACCGACATGCGTGCGGAGATCGATCCGCTCGCGCGCAGAGGCGACAGCCGCGAGGAGCGCCGCCGCCAGCTCCTCCTCGGTGCCGACGAGCGTGAAGACCGACCGGTTGTGGTCGACGTCGCTGTGCACGTCGAGGAGCTCGGCATGCTCGGACATCGCCGCCGCGAGCGCGTCGATCGTTGCGCGGTTGCGGCCCTCGGAGAAGTTCGGCACCGATTCGAGTGGGAACCGCACGGGCGTACTCTAGGAGCGTGAAGGCGTACTACGACCGGCGCGCTCGGGAGTACGACGACTGGGTCTACGGCACGGGATTGTTCGCGGGGCGACACCGTGCCGGTTGGCACGACGAGCGTGGCCGGCTAGAGGAGACCCTCGCCGGCCTGCCGCCGGCCCGCACGCTCGACGTCGCCTGTGGGACCGGCTGGCTCACGCAGCACCTGCGCGGCGAGATCGTCGGCCTCGACGCCAGCGAGAGCATGCTCGAGATTGCACAGGAACGGGTTCCCGGCGGCGAGTTCGTCGTCGGAGAAGCGCTCGACCTGCCGTTCGACGACCACTCCTTCGACCGCGTCCTCACCGGGCATTTCTACGGCCACCTGGAGGAGGACGATCGCGTTCGGTTCGTCGAGGAGGCCCGGCGCGTAGCGCCGGAGCTCGTCGTCGTCGACTCGGCGCTCCACGAGGAGGTCGAGCCCGTTCAATGGCAGGAGCGCGTCCTCAACGACGGCTCCCGGTGGGAGGTCTACAAGCGCTACTTCACCCCCGAGGAGCTCGTTCACGAGCTCGGTGGCGGCGATGTGGTCTTCGACGGGCGCTGGTTCGTCGCGGTGCGCTCGGGCGCTTGACGCGGCGGCGCTCGTCGTACCGCTCGCTCGCCTCGCTGCAGCGTGACAACCGCACGTGCCGCGCGTGTGCCGAGGCGGGATATCCGCTCGAGTCGCTGCCGGTGTTCGAGGGGCGCGAGGGCCAGCGGGCGTACATCCTCGGGCAGGCACCCGGCGTCGTCGAAGGGCAAGAGCGGCGGCCATGGCGCGGGCGGGCCGGGCAGACGCTGCGACGCTGGCTGCGGATGGAAGAGGACGAGTTTTACGCGACGTTCTACTGCGCGTCCGTCACGCGCTGCTATCCCGGTCGCGCTGCGGGCGGCGGCGGCGATCGGATGCCGACCACGCGCGAGCAGGAGCTCTGCGCGTTCTGGCGCGAGTGGGAGCTCCGCCTGCTGCGGCCCGGGTTGATCGTCGCGGTCGGAGGCCTTGCGGTTCGGCGACTACTTGGGCTCACGAAGCTCGAGGACTGCATCGGCGAGCGCTTCGAGCTCGACGACGCGGTCGTCGTGCCGCTGCCCCATCCTTCAGGCGTGAGCCGCTGGCTGAACACGCCGGAGAACCGCGACCGCGTCGAGCATGCCGTCGAGATTGTGCACGCGGAGTTGGTGCGCCTCACCACCGTGGACACGTAGCCGGCAGCTCGACACGCCCCGCAAACCCCTTTAACTCGGTACCCCCAACCTCCTCCCCACCGCGAGGCTAGCGAGGAAATCTTCACGCGTGGGGTACGAAAACGTGCCGAAAGTGAGCCGATCGCGCGGTGCGGTCGGGCCGACCGCCCTCGCTAGATTTCAACAGTTGTGACAACAACGCCCAAGTACCGCCGCACCTTCACGCGTCTGCTCGGCTTCCTGCGGCCGTACAAGTGGTCGCTGATCGTCTCGATCGTCTTGGCCGTCGGCACGCAGGCCGCTGCGGTGGTCTCCGCGTGGCTCACGGGTGACGCCCTCCAGCGGGCGATCTACTCGGAGACGGGCCGCACCCTCTGGCTCATCGCCCTCGCCATCCTCGTCACGGGCCTCGCCCGCGCGCTCTGCATGATGGGCCGCCGCCTGATCGCCGGCCGTCAGGCGCTCGCCATCGAGTACGACATGCGCAACGCGCTCTACGCGAAGCTGCTCCGCCTCTCGTTCGGCTTCTACGACCGGCATCAAACGGGCCAGCTCATGTCTCGCGCGACCGTCGACCTGCAGGCGGTGCGCTTCTTCCTCGGCTACGGCCTCATCTTCTTCTTCCAGCACTCCCTGACGATCCTCGGCGTCACGGCGGTCATGTTCGTCGCCGACTGGCACCTCGCCCTCGCCGCCACGGCCGTCACGCCGTTCATCGTCATCCTCGCGTACCGCTACTCGAGCATCTCGCACCCGGTCCTCCGCGACGTGCAGCAGAAGATGGCCGACGTCGCCACCGTCGCCGAGGAGAACATCGTCGGCGTCCACGTCGTCAAGTCCTTCGCGCAGGAGCAGAACGAGCTCGACAAGTTCGCCGACCGCTCCGAGCGCGTCTTCCAGCGCAGCGTCGACGCGAACAAGCAGCGCGCGCTGTACGTC
>JBKPFD010000351.1:0-5797 GCA_046729155.1 Actinomycetota bacterium | reverse complement strand
GTGGCGAAGGGCGCGCTGAACCGTGCGCTCGCCGGCGACCACGCCAAGAACCTGGAGCTCGAGGCCGGCGACTTCGGCGAGCTGTTCGCGAGTGAGGACGCGAGAGAGGGGATGTCGGCGTTCGCAGAAAAGCGTGAGCCGACGTTCAGGGGCCGCTAACAGATCCCGAATACCACGGCGCTACCTTCGGCGGCGATGCTCGCCCTGGCGGTTCTCATCGTCGCGCTCGGGGCCGTGCCGGTCTCGGCGGGATCTGCCCAGAGGCCGGCTGCCGGGTCCGAGCTCTCGTTCACGGTGCGGCTGCGCGGCAACTACACGAAGTCCGCGGTCTGCGTCGCAGAGACGGCGAACCTGAGTCGGGCCCGGCGGCTGACGGGCCTCGGCGAGAACACGCGAAGCGCCTGGTCGCCCGACGGGAGCGAGCTCGCCCTCGCGCACGGGGATCCGCCGAGCGGTGGCATTCGCGTTCTCAGGGCGGACGGGGGCGGAGGCAGGCTCGCGCGACGCGCCCGCGTGCGAACGAGCTCGACTCGGCGCCCGCGTGGTCACCCGACGGCGCCCGGATCGCGTTCGCGCGCTATGTCTTCTACACCCTCGGCGTCGACTACGGGCGAGCAGGAGTCTGGGTGACAGGGCCCGCCTTGCAAGGAGAACGGCAGATCTCACCCCGTTTCGCCGGCACTCTCGACTGGGCCCCGGCAGGTGACTTGATCGCTGCCGACGTCGGGGGCGAGTTCATCACGGACGTCGACCTGCTCCGTCCGACCGGCGGCATCGAGCGGACGATCCACGTCGGCTACGGGACGCCCTTCGAGGACGGTGTCAGCTGGTCGCCGGACGGGACGCGCCTTGCGCTCGGCGGCGGCCTCATCGTCGACCGTAACGGCAACGAGACGGGCCGCTATGCGCCGAGCACCGGCAGCGGGCTCGTCGTGCGCTTGCCGGCATGGTCGCCCGACGGCGCCTCGGTCGCGTACGTGCGGGCCCCGAAGTCGCAGTACGCCCGGACGAACGTCTGGCTCCTCGGCGACGGCGATCTCTATCTCGGGTCGCCGATCGGAGGGGCCCCGGTCAGGCTGACCGCGACGAGCGGAATCGGCGAGGACGCCCCCGCCTGGCGCCCGGGCGAATCGAGCGCCGCGGGCACGGCGCAGCCGTGCATCGTCCGCGGCTCGCCTCGGAAAGACGTCTTTCGCGGCACGCCGCTCGACGACCTCGTCGACACCGGGGCCGGAAACGACGTGGTCTACGGCGCCGGTGGCAACGACTTCGCCGTCGGCGGAGGAGGCGCCGACGTCCTCGCGGGCGGCCCGGGCCGGGACGATCTCTGGGGCGAGGGCGGCAACGACCGCTTTAGCACGCGTGACCGGGCTCGGGACATGATCCGCGGCGGCTTCGGCCGCGATCGCGCAACCGTCGACCGCCGGCTCGACTACGTCGTCGGCGTTGAGCGGATCGCCGCGCGCTAGGCCGGCGGCGGCAACAGCACGCGCTCGGCCTCCAGCGCGCCGGCTTTACCCACGAGGACCTCGGCCGTCACCGGCGCGGCCAGGGTCCAGACGTTGACCGTCTCGCCGGGCTTCGCGCTCGACAGCTGCGCCGGCGACGACGGCGCTCCCAACCTGCCGCCGCGCTCGACGGTGGCGGTCAGCGGCACGGTCAGCGTCACCGGGCGCTCGAGCCGGCGCAACGTGACGCCCATCGGCGTCCCGCGCAGGATCCCGATCCGCACCCGCAGCGCCTGGTCGCCTACTGCGAGCACTTTCCCCGTCGCGACGAGCGACACGATCGTCCCCGTGGGCGCGTAGAAGAGCAGGCGCTTCGCCGCACGCAGGTACGGCACCGGATCGACCGCGGCGCCCCCGCCCGGATGCACCTCGAAGTGGAGGTGCGGGCTGACGCCGTTCGCATCTCCGGAATCGCCGACGAAACCGAGCGGCTGCCCCGCCTGCACCTGCATCCCGTCGCGCAGGCCCTTCCAGTACGCGGTGCCCGGCACGCAGCGCCCACGGTTGTCGTTGCGTTGCGTGAGGTCATTGTTCAGATGGATGTAGAGGTACTTCGTGCCGCTCTTCCCATAGAGGTAGAGCATGCAGCCGGCCCGTCCGGAGGTCGTGTAGATCTTGACGCGGCCGGCTTCGGCGGCGAGTACCGGCGTCCAGCGGTCAGCCATGATGTCCTCGCCCTGGTGCGCGACCTGCCCGCGCGCGTCGCCGAAGCTGTACGTCAACTGCGAGAAGCCGAGCACGGGGTAGACGATCTGCTTCCCGGCCGGCTTCGGTGTCTTCAGCTGCCGGTACCGCGCAGGCGGGTCCGGCTTCGCGACTGCACTCCCGGCGAGGAGGCCGAGAACGAGAAGGAAAAGAAACCCTCGGGCTGTCGTCCGGAGAAGCACCATAAGGGGGCCGGGCTACCGCTCGAAGGGCGGGAGCCTACCAGAGGAATGCGTTGAGCCTCGCTTTCGGAACCGTCGTTAGAGTCCCTGCACCAGATGAAGATCGCCGTCTGCGTCAAGCAAGTTCCGGACGCGACCGTCACGAAGCGCATCGACCCTCAGACGAAGCGGCTCGATCGCTCGGGTGAGGGCGCGCTGAACCACTTCGACACCCAGGCCGTCGAGGAGGCGCTGCGCATCAAGGAGCGCGAGGAGGGCAGCGAGGTCGTCCTCGTCTCGCTCGGGCCGGAGAAGGCGCTCGACTCGCTTCGCAAGGCGCTCGCGATGGGCGCCGATCGCGCGGTGCTGATCAGCGACGAGGCAGCGTCGGGCTCCGACCTCGTCGCGACCTCGCGCGCGCTCGCGGCGGCGATTCAGCGCGAGAGCGCCGACCTCGTCATCTTCGGCCAGCAAGGGAGCGACACCGACGGTGCCGTCCTCGGGGCGGCCGTCGCCGACCGCCTCCAGCAGCCGGTCGTCTCCCAGGCGGCCGAGCTCGAGGTCGCGAACGGCAAGGTCAAGGTCAAGCGCCAGACCGAGTTCGGCTACGACGTGATCGAGGCGCCGCTGCCCGCGGTCGTCGCCGTCTCGGATGCGGTCAACGAGCCGCGCTACCCGTCCCTGAAAGGGATCATGGGCGCGAAGAGCAAGCCGCAGGAAACGCTCTCGCTCGGCGAAGATGTGGCCGGCGTGATCCTCGGCTCAGGCGTGAAGGAGCTCGCCGCGGCCGCCGGAAAATACGGCGCGTCGAAGGTCTTCGTCGCCGACGACCAGGCGCTCGAAGCTCCGTTGCCGCAGCCCCGCGTCGACGCTCTGCAGCAGCTCGTCTCGGCGCAGGGCATCGATACGGTGCTCTTCGCGGCCTCGGTGCTGGCGTCGGACGTGGCCGCGGGGCTCGCCGCGCGGCTCGACGCCGGCCTGAACTGGGACCTCGTCGACCTCGAGCAGCGCGACGGGCAGCTGGTCGGCAAGAGGCCGGCGCTCGAGGACTCGGTCTACGCGGACGTGGGCTGGAGCAAGGAGCCGCGGCTGGCGCTCTTCCGGCCGGGCACGTTCGACCCGGTGGAGTCCGGCGGCGAGGCCGCGGTCGAGGACTTCTCGCCGGAGTTCGAGGTCTTCTCGCTGCGGGCGACGATGCTCGAGCAGGCGCACGAGGAGTCCGAGGGCCCGTCGATCGAGGACGCGGACGTGATCGTCGCGGGCGGCCGCGGCCTTGGGAGCCCCGACAACTTCAGCCTCGTCGAGGGCCTCGCCAAGGCGCTCGGAGGAGCGGTCGCGGCGACGCGCGCCGTCGTCGACGCGGGCTGGTACCCGTACGCGGCCCAGGACGGGCAGACGGGCAAGACCGTCGCCCCGAAGCTCTACATCGCGTGCGGGATCTCAGGCGCGATCCAGCACAAGGTCGGCATGCAGGGCTCCGGTGTCGTGATCGCGATCAACAAGGACCCGAACGCGCCGATCTTCGAGTTCAGCGACCTTGGCGTGGTCGGCGACCTGCACGAGATCGTCCCCAAGCTCACGGAACTCGTACAACAGCGGAAGGCCGCCTAAGTTGATCCGGCCTTCGCAGTACCCGGCGCCGTACACCCCGGCGGAGTTCGTCGCCGAGCCGTCCGACCCGACCGAAGAGCGCATCGACGTCGGCGTGCTGATCGTGGGCGCCGGCCCCGCGGGCCTCGCGTGCGCGATCCGGCTCGGCCAGCTGCTCGACGAGGACCCGGCCACGGCCGAGCGCCTCGGCGAGGTCCCGGTGGCCGTCCTCGAGAAGGGCAAGCAGCCGGGCTCGCACTCGGTGTCCGGGGCCGTCGTCAACCCGCGCGCCCTGCGCCGGCTCTTCCGCGACAGGCTCCGCGTCGAGGACATGCCGTTCTACGGCCGCGTCGACCACGAGTCCGTCTACCTCCTGCGCCGAGGCGCTGCGATCCGGATCCCGACGCCGCCGACGATGAAGAACGACGGCAACCACGTCGCCTCGCTCTCGCAGCTCGCCCGCTGGCTCGCCGAGCAGGCGGAGTCCGCGGGCGCGGCGATCCTGCCCGAGACCGCGGCGGAGAAGCTGCTCGTCGCCGACGGGCGCGTCCGGGGAGTCCGCACCGGGGACAAGGGCCGCGGGCGTAACGGGCAGGCGCTTCCGAACTTCGAGCCGGGCTCGGACGTCACCGCGCGCGTGACTGTCCTCTGCGAGGGCACGCAGGGCCACCTCACGGGGGTCGCGATCGACCGCTTCGGGCTCGAGGGCGCGTACCCGCAGGTCTGGGCGCTCGGGGTGAAGGAGGTCTGGAAGGTCGCGCGGCCGCTCGACCGGGTCATCCACACCATGGGCTGGCCCCTCCGTGGGGCCGCTCGCTTCCGCGAGTTCGGCGGCTCGTTCATCTACCCGATGGGCGACGACATGGTCAGCCTGGGCATGGTCGTCGGCCTCGACTACCGCGACGCCGAGCTCTCGGTGCACGATCTGCTCCAGGAGCTGAAGGCACACCGACTCGTGCGTGGGATCCTGGACGGCGGCGAGCGCGTCGGCTGGGGCGCGAAGACGATCCCCGAGGGCGGGTTCGTCGCCCTCCCGCGCAGGCTGCACGCGCCGGGGCTGCTCCTGTGCGGTGACGGCGCGGGCTTCGTGAACGTGCCGGCGCTGAAGGGCATTCACTACGCGATCGAGTCCGGGCGGCTCGCAGCCGAGGCGACCTTTGCGGCTCTCCAGCGCGGCCGCACGCCGTGGTCACCAGGGGCGCTCGCGTCCTACGACGACGCCGTTCGCGAGAGCTTCATCTGGGAGGACCTCAAGCGCGTGCGGAACATGCGCCAGGCGTTCGGGCGTGGCTTCTACGTCGGCGGGATGCTCGCCGGCGCGATGACGGCCAGCCGTGGCGCCTTCCCGCGCGGCGACAAGCCCACGAAGCGAGACGCCGACCAGCCGATCGTGCGCACGGGCCGCGCTGCGCGGTACCCGGCGCCCGACGGGAAGCTGACGTTCGACAAGCTCTCGAGCGTCTACCAGAGCGGCAACCGCACCCGCGACGACGCCCCGAACCATCTGCGCATCCTGAACCGCGTGCCGCGCCCGCTCCCGAAGTCCCTACGTCAGGGTGTACTCGGGCCCCGAACCGCCCTCCGGCGGCGTCAGGCGCCCGCCCTTCGCGCTGATCGCGCCGCACTGGACGCAGTTCGACGCCGTCACCTCGACCTCGACCTCGCCGTCGTGGGGCTCGACCTCGTACACCTGTGCCGGGCACATGTGCATCCAGAGCTCGCCGAGCGGGCGCGGCACGCGGTTCAGGATGCGCAGATGGTTCGGGGCGTCGTCGCGGGTGCGGTTGCCGCTCTGGTAGACGCTCGAGAGCTTGTCGAACGTCAGCTTCCCGT
>JBKPFD010000350.1:0-8241 GCA_046729155.1 Actinomycetota bacterium | reverse complement strand
GGCCTGTGCGCCGCAGCGCGCGCGAGAGAGCTCGGCGCCGAGCCCATCATCGTCGAGAAGGGCGACCGTCCGGGCGGCTCGATGCTGCTCTCGAGCGGCGTCGTCTGGCGCTTCCGCGAGCTCGACGAGTTCCGGGCGGAGTGCCCGGCCGGGGACGAGAAGCTGCAGCGAGTCGTCTACGACGGGCTGGACGAAGCTCTGGAGTGGCTCGAGTCGCTCGGCGCGCCGGTCGTCGATCGTTCCACAGGCAACTCGCGGACCAGCGGCGTGCGCTTCGACCCGGCCGGCCTCACGAAAGCGCTGAGCAAAGCCGCCGGCCCGGTCCGCCTCGACACGTCCTTTACGGCGTCTGACCCCGCAAAGGCAGCTCCGGTCGGGACGGTGTTGGCGACCGGCGGGTTTCCGGTGCGGATGGCGCGCGAGCGTGGGCTGCTCTTGCGGGCGAACCGCTGGAGCGCGGGCGACGGTCTCGACTTCGCCCGCTCGCTCGGGGCGGCGACCGCCGGCGATCTCGACGAGTTCTATGGACGCGCGATGCCCGCCGTGGAGCACGTCGACGAGGCCGACTTCGTGCGCCTCGCGCAGCTGTACGGAAGGTTCGCCACGGTCACCGCCCAGGACGGGCCGCTCGAGTTCGAGGGCGAGCCCAGCTGGTCCGAGACCGACCTGGTGCAGGCGATCGCGCACTGGCCGGGTGCCCGTGCCTGGTACACGGTCGAAGCCTCCGAGCTCCACGAAAAGGTGCGCGAGCGCACGGTCGGCGACATGATCGAGGCCGCTCGTGAAGCCGGAGCGCCGGTCGAGGAAAACGATGGACGGTTCGCGGTCCTCGTTCGGCCGGCCGTCACGCAGACGCTCGGCGGCCTCGCAATCGACGACCGGGCGCGCGTTCTGCGGCAGGACGGCTCGCCCGTCGAGGGCCTCTACGCAGCAGGAGCCGATGCCGGCGGCATCTCGAACGGTGGCTGGTCGAGCGGCCTCGCCGCCGCTCTCGTCTTCGGCCGGATCGCCGCCGAGGAGGCGCTCAGCTAGGCGTCGGTTGCAGGTATGCGCACGGCCGGCGGTCCTGCGGCAGCGGCGACATGCTCACGCGCGAGACGAACCAGCGGCCCTCCTGCCCGTCGAGCTCGACGAGCGACCCCACGGACGGCGGCTCCCCGGACCGCTCGACCAGCTCGTAACCCGTCGGCTTGGAGACGAAGAGCACATAGCCCTGGCCCTGCGGCTGGTCGTTCTGAGACTGCACCTGGTCCACGCGGGGCCAGCTTAAGGCATCGCTTGCGATGCCGACGCCAGGACGCCGGGCTCGGCCCGGCGGCCGTCTGAAATGGCCGGTCGATGCGTTTGAACCATCACGCTGCGACCTATCGGCGGACTGTGTACGACGGAAAGACGACGCGGACTGCGGTGCCGCCGTCCGCGCCCGCATCGACCGACAGCTCCCCGCCCATCGAGCGCGCTCGCTCCGCGATCTCGTCGAAGCTCGCCCGCCGCCGCTCGCCGGCGCCGTTGTCCGCGATCACGGTCTCGACGCCGCCGTCCGGCGACTCGGCCACGCGAACGGAGATCTTCGTCGGCGGCCCGCGGCGAATCGCCTGGTGCAGCGTCTCGCGGATGATCTGGTAGATCGCGACCTGGGCCCGCTGGGCGAGCGTGTCGGCACCGTCCACCTCGAGCTCGAACTCGATCTGGTTCGACATGCCGAGCTGCTGCGTCAGCGCCTGGACGGCGGGCCCGAAGCCCTGATCGCGGAGCACGACCGGCTCGAGCTCGAACGACAGGTCCCGCAGCGACCGAATCGTCTCGCGCTGCTTCTCGAGCGCGGTACGAAGGATGCTTTGCGCGTCCTCCGCCTTACCCGCCTCGATCGCCGCCGTGATGGCGTCGAGCATCAGCGCGATTCCCGACAGCGACTGGACAGCGCCGTCATGGAGGAAGAGCGCGAGCCGCCGCCGTTCCTCCTGCTCCGCGGTGATCAGCTGATCGGAGAGGCGCGCGTGCTCCGCCGCCAGCTGCTCGAGCTCGTCCTTCATCACCTCGTCGCGACGGCGCTCAGTCGCCAGCAAGGACGCGGCAAGCGCGCCGGCCGCCGCCACCGCGGCGATCAGCCCGAGTAGCGCGAGCCACTCGAGGTCCAGCGCGAGCCCGAGCGCGGCGACCGCCGCCCCCGCGACGACCGCGCCGACGAGCAATGACGCCCTGGTCAAGCTCTCCCTCAGTCGATGATCGCTTCGCGGAGCGCAATCGCAACCGCGTGCGTGCGCGTGTCGGCTTCGAGCTTCGTGAGGATGTGCCGCACGTGGCTCTTCACCGTCTCCTGGCTGATGAAGAGCTTCCCGGCCACGTCCGCGTTCGACATGCCGTCGGCGAGGAGCTGCAGGATCTCGCGCTCGCGGCCGGTGAGCATGTCCTCGCCCTTGCCGGGCAACAACCCCGGCAACACCGCGGGATCGACGTAGCCCTCGCCCGCGACGACCTTCTCGATCGCGCGCAGGAGCGTCTGGTGCGGGGCCTCTTTGAGGATGTAGCCCTTCGCTCCGGACTCGAGCCCGCGGCCGAGCAGGCTCCGCTCGCTGAACGCCGTGAAGATGAGGACGGCGACCTCAGGCGCCTTCTCGGTCAGCAGCTTCGTCGCCTCGAGCCCGTCCATGCCGGGCATCCGGACGTCCATGATCACGACGTCGGGTTTACGGCGCTCGGCGAGCGCGACCGCACTTGCCCCGTCTGCCGCCTCGCCGATGACGCGGATGTGCGGCGCCCGTGAGAGCGACAGCCGGAGCCCCTCGCGCACGACCTCGTGGTCGTCCACGATCAGGCACGTGATCTCGGGCTTTCCGTCGGCGGCCTTGGCTTCTTCCGGCACTGCTGCAAATTGTATTGCCGGGCCAGGAGGGTGGTGGGGGCGACGCCGGCCTTGACTCGCCTCGGCGAGGGGAGTAAGCGTCGTCCGTTGCGATCCGGCCAGGAGGAGCACTGGATGGATCGAAAGTTCAAGCCGAGGGCGAGTGCGTTTGGCACGGGCTGCGCCTGCCTTCTCATCGCCGCAGCGCTCAGCGCCTGTGGGGCTCACACGCGTCAGAAACTTGACTCGTCGCCTTCGTCCGCCGCCGCCAGGAGCTACGCAACGGCACGAGGCCCGATCTCGGTTGCAATCGGCGATCTGAACGGCGACGGCAAGCCGGACCTGGTGACTTCGAACTTCCGCGCGGACAGCGTTTCCGTCCTCGTCAACCGGGCCGATGGGAGCTTCAGCGCCAGGCGCGACTTCGTGACCGGCGACGGGCCGTTCTCGGTCGCAATAGGCGACCTGAACGGCGACCGCAAGCCGGATCTGGCGACCGCGAACGGCAATGCGAGCACGGTGACCGTCCTCCTGAACAGGGGCAACGGCACCTTCCGGGCCATGCGCACCACCCACCGGACGGGACGGGGTCCTGGTGCTGTCGCGATCGGCGACCTGAACGGCGACGGCAAGCCGGACCTCGTGACCGCGAACTTCCTGTCGAACAACGTCGCCGCGTTCGCCAACGGAGGCGGCGGAGCCTTCCAGTCGATGGGAAGCTCCGCAACTCGAAGGGGCCCTGCGTCCGTGGCGATGGGCGACCTCAACGGCGACGGAACGCTCGACCTCGCGACCGCCGACTTCCGTTCGGACACCGTCTCCGTCTTCGTCAACCGAGGCGACGGCGGGTTCAAGCGCGGGCGCAGCTACCTAACCGGCGACTACCCGATCTCGGTCGCGATCTGCGACCTGAACGCCGACCGGAAGCCGGACGTGGCAACCGCGAACGTTGACGCAAGCACCGTGGCCGTGCTCCTGAACAGGGGCGACGGCAGCTTGCGGGCCAAGCGCAGCTACGCGACCGGTGCCGGCCCTCACTCGGTCGCGATCGGGGACCTGAACGGCGACCGAAAGCCGGATCTCGTGACCGCGAACGCCGTCGCGGACACCGTCTCCGTGCTCTTGAGCAGGGGCGACGGCAGCTTCCGGCGGCGGCTCGACCGCGGAACCGGAGATTTCCCTAGGTCGGTCGCGATCGGCGACCTGAACGGCGATGGGAAACCGGATCTGGCGACCGCGAACCTCAAGGCGAAGACCGTCTCGGTGCTCCTCGACGTTCCCGGCTCGGCGCGGGCGGCGAAGTCGGATCAAAGCGCGAGCTGGAGCTGCTCGGGGGTCGGCTCCGGCGCGAGCGGTCGGATTCGACGGTCGGCCACGCCGAAGTTGCCGGCGAGCTCCGTCACCTTCTTGCGCACAGGCCTCGACTCTCTCGCGCCGAGGTACGCGCGGCCGCGGTAAAGCTCCTCGTAGTACGGCACGAGCTCGGCCCAGTCGCGCGCGAGGTGCTCCAGGAAGTGCTCGCGCGTTCCCGGGCGCAGAAAGAGCAGGTTCGTCCAGACGCCCGTCGCACCGGCCTCACGCGCGCCCTTGACGACCTCGGCGAGCTGGTCCGGATGGTCAGAGATCCCGGGCAGGATCGGCGCCATGCCCACGCCGGCCTTGATGCCCGCGTCGACGAGCCTCTTGACCGCGCGCAGTCGCTGCCGCGGGTGCGCCGTGGACGGCTCGGTCTTCCGCCAGACCTCCTCGTCGAGCGTCGGGATCGAGAACGTGACGGAGACGTCGGCCCGCCTCGCCGCCTCCGCGAGCACGTCGAGGTCGCGGACGATCATCGGGCCGCGCGTGATGATGCTGAACGGGTTCGACGCCTCCGCCAGTGCTTCGATGCACGCGCGCGTGAGCTTGTAGCGGCCTTCGGCCGGCTGGTAGGGGTCGGTCGCCGCTCCGATCGCGACCCACTCGTGTTGCCAGCTCGGTCGCGTGAGCTCGCGTCGCAGGACTTCCGCGACGTTGACCTTGACACGGATCGACGTGCCGTAGCGCTTGTCGGAAGGGCGGTCGGCGCGCAGCTCGAAGGCGCGGACGTAGCAGAAGGTGCAGCGGTGGACGCAGCCCATGTACGGGTTCAGCGACCACTTGAACCGCATCCCGCGCACGCGGTTCAGAGCGCTCCTACAGGGCTCCTCCCGGTACTCGACCCCCACGGTTGAAGTATAGAACACGTGTTCGTGCAGGGCAGCGGTCCTGCGCCCTATACTCAGAAGCGAAGTTGGACGACGACCACCCGCCTAGTACCCGCGCCCCGGAGAGCGGGGCGTGACGGTTCTCCTCGGAATCATCGCCGTAGTAGCGCTGCTGCTACTGAACGCGTTCTTCGTGGCGGCCGAGTACGCCCTCGTCACGGCGCGGCGCACGCGGATCCGCGAGCTCGAGGAGCAGGGCAACCGGCGCGCCAGAGCCGTTCTGCGGATCACGGCCAATCCGCCGCGCTTCATCGCGGCGATGCAGCTCGGCGTCACGCTCACCAGCCTGGGTATCGGTGCCGTGGGCGAGCCTGTCTTCGCGAGCATCTTCGACCCGATTCCGGCCAAGGTCGTCTCGTTCGGTCTCGCCTTCCTGCTCATCACGTACCTGCACGTCGTCGTCGGCGAGCTCGTGCCGAAGGGCATCGCGCTCGGGAGCCCGGACACGACCGCGCTCATCGTCTCGGGGCCGGTCCGCGCGTTCTTCTTCGTCTTCAGGCCGTTGATCTGGGTGCTGCAGCGGTCGTCCGAGGTCTCGCTCCGCCTGCTCGGCCTCGAGCCGCCGGGAGCCGAGCGTGACGTCTACTCGGAGGCCGAGATCCGTATGCTCCTCCACCGCTCGACGGAGGAAGGCGAGCTCGAGCAGCAGGAGCAGGAGATGCTCTACAAGGTCTTCGACTTCGCGGACAAGGAAGTGGCCGACGTGATGGTGCCGAGGCCCCAGGTGGTCGCCCTGTCTGTGGACCTGCCCCCCGAAGAGTGCCTGGCAGCCGTCGTCGACTCGCCCTTCACGCGCTATCCGGTGTACCGCGGGTCGCCCGACGAGGTCGTCGGCATCCTCCATGTCCGCGACCTGTTCTCCGCGCTGAACGACCGAGGCATTGCGAAAGTCCGCGTCGAGGAGCTCGTCCGGCCCGCGGTGGTGGTGCCCGAGACGAAGGACCTCGCGGCGATGCTGGCCGAGTTCCGTCGCTCGAACCAGCACATGGCGATCGTCGTCGACGAGTACGGCTCGATGGCGGGCATCGTCACGCTCGAGGACCTGCTGGAGGAGATCGTGGGCGAGATCGAGGACGAGTTCGACCTGCCCGACGAGTCGGTCGAGCGCATCGACGACGAAACGATCCGCATCGACGGCACGTTCCCGATCGACGACTTCAACGAGCAGTTCGAGACGACCATCCCGATTGACGACTACCACAGCATGGGCGGCTTCGTCTTCGGGCTGCTCGGCCGCGCCGCGGAGCCCGGCGACACCGTCGAGTACGACGGGCTCGACTTCCGCGTGCTCGAGGTCGAGGGGTCGCGGATCGACAAGCTCGCGGTGAAGTTCACCGAGCCGCCGGAGATGCCGCAGGAAGCCGTCGCCGAGGCCTAGGCAGGTTTGGCGAATATGGCCTGAGTCGCCGGGCCGCACTGCTCGCCCCCGATGCGGCGTCCTCAGTCGCCCCGATAGTGGAACTATCGGGGCTCCCTGCGTCCTTGCCTCGGAACGAGCAGCGCACCCCGGCAACGAGCAATATCCGCCAAACCTGCCTGACCTCGGCCGGACCTATACTCGGCGGCATCGCCGAAAAACCGCTACCGACCGCCTTCGCGCAGCTCTCCGCGCCCGATGTCTGGCCGCGGACGCGCGGCATGGCGCGGCCCGAACGGCTGGAGCTCGGCGTCGAGACGCTGACCGGCGTCGGGCCCGTCGTGGCGAAGAAGCTGGCGAAGCTCGGGCTGCGGACCGTTCGCGACCTGCTCGAGCACCGGCCGCGGCGGTACGAGGCGGCGGCCGAGGAGGTGCGGATCGCCGACCTGCTCGCGGACGGAGAGGAGGTGGCGATCGAGGGCGAGGTGCTGCGGACGACGGTCCGCCGGCCGCGGCGGCGCCTGGCGATCGTGCAGGCGCGAATCGCGGACTCCAGCGGCCAGATCACGGCCGTCTGGTTCAACCAGGCCTGGCTCGCTGACAAGCTTCAGCCGGGAACGCGCGTGCGGCTGCGCGGCCAGCTGAAGCGGAACGAGTTCACCGTCCGCTCGTACGACCTGAACGGCGCCGCCGCGACGGCCGACTTCGCGCCGGTCTACCCGGCGAGCGAGGACGTCTCCGTCAAGAAGCTGCGCGAGCTGGCCGCGCGCGCGCTGGCCTACGCGCGCGACTTCGCCGACGACCTCCCGGCACGCGTGAAGGAGGCCGCGGGCCTGCCGCAGCGCGCAGACGCGCTCTGGGCGCTGCACCGCCCGCAAGGCGAGGAGGAGGCGGAGCGGGGCCGGCGCCGCCTAGCGTTCGACGAGCTGCTCGTGCTCCAGCTCGGGCTTGCGCGCCGGCGGCGCGGACGGGAGCAGGACGAGGCGCCGGCGCTCGGGCAGCCCGGCGAGCTCACGGCCCGCTACCGCGACTGGCTTCCGTTCACGCTGACGGAGCACCAGGAGCGCGCGATTCGCGAGATCGACACCGACCTGGAGAAGGAGACGCCGATGGAGCGGCTGCTGCAGGGCGAGGTCGGGTCGGGCAAGACCGTCGTCGCGCTCTATGCGCTGCTACGTGCCGTCGAGGCCGGGAAGCGCGGTGCCTTGATGGCGCCGACCGAGACGCTGGCCGAGCAGCACTTCCTCACGCTCGAGGAGCCGTGCCGGGAGCTCGGCGTGCGCCTCGCGTTGCTGACGCGCTCCGTGAAGGACGACGTGGGGGAGGCGCAGATCGTCGTCGGCACGCACGCGCTGATCCAGGAAGGGGTCGATCTGGACGACTTGGCCGTTGCGGTAGTCGACGAACAGCACCGGTTCGGGGTCGAGCAGCGGCGAGCAATCACCGGCGGCCGCACGCCGCACGTCCTGCACATGACGGCGACCCCGATCCCGCGGACGCTCGCGCTGACCGTCTACGGCGACCTCCAGGTCAGCGAGATCGCGAAGCCGCCGGCCGACCGGAAGCCCGTCATCACGAGCTGGATCACCGAGGAGCGCGCCTCCGAGGCCTACAGGAGGCTGACGCGGCTGCTTCGCGAGGAGCGCCAGGCGTACGTCGTGTGCCCGCTGATCGAGGAGTCCGAGACGAGCCGCGCGCGCGCGGCCGAGCAGGAGGCGGAGCGCCTCTCGCGGGCGGAGCTGCGCGGCTTCCGCGTCGGCTGCATGCACGGGCGGCTGCGGCCGGCCGAGCGGCGCGAG
>JBKPFD010000349.1:0-1907 GCA_046729155.1 Actinomycetota bacterium | reverse complement strand
CGCCTTCGTCGAGCAGAGCTCGAAGACGATCGAGTCCGGCGCGGAGCAGGCAGCCCCGCCGCTGCCGCCACCGCCGGCGCCCTCGGAGCCAGCTCCGCCTCCGCCGCCCGCTGCGCCCCCGAGCCAGCCGGCGCAGCCGGTCGGCGCAGGCGAGCAGGTCGAACCGATGAATGCGATGCGCCGCGGCATCGCCGAGCACATGCGCCGCTCGCTCGACACCGCGGCCCACGTCACGAGCGCGATCGAGGTCGACATGTCCCGTGTCGTCGCGATCCGCGAGAAGATCAAGCCTGAGTTCCAGAAGACCTACGGCGTCAACCCGACCTACCTGATCTTCGTCGCCCGCGCGGTCGTCGAGACGCTCAAGCAGTACCCGTGGATCAACGGCGAGATTCGCGGCGAGCAGATCGTGACACGCCCGAACGTGAACCTCGGCTTCGCGGTCGAGCTCACCGACGGGAAGGGCCTGATCGTGCCGGTCGTGAAGCACGCCGAGGGCCTGAACCTGCTCGGCATGGCCCAGGCCGTCACCGACATCGCCGAGCGCGCCCGCAACAAGCAGCTGCTCCCCGACGAGGTGCAGGGCGGCACGTTCACGATCACGAACCCGGGCGGCTACGGGACGTTCCACGGCACACCGGTCATCAGCCAGCCCCAGTCCGCCATCCTCGGCACGTACGCGCTCGTGAAGCGGCCGTGGGTCGTCGAGGACGAGCATGGCACCGACGCGATCGCGATCCGGCCGATCATGAACCTGACGCTCACGTACGACCACCGGCTCGTGGACGGTGCCCTGGCAGGCCGCTTCCTCCGTGATCTGCGGCACACTCTCGAGACGTGGGACGAGGGCTCGTACTAGAAGGCAGCTGTCATTGCGGCGCCGTCCGTTTCGAGGTGACGGAGGACTTCCGCACCGTCCGGGTGTGCCACTGCACGACCTGCAAGAAGCTGTCGGGCGGGGTCGGCACGACGAACGGCCGCGCGAGGTCGGACGCGATCAACGTCGTCGCGGGCCGTGAGCTGATCCGCACTTACCAGCCCGACGAGGGGTCGTCGAAGAGCTTCTGCTCGCAGTGCGGCTCGAACCTGTTCGGCGGCGGCTGGCCCGACTCCGAGGAGTGCAGCGTCCGCATCAGCGCCATCGACTCGCCCTTCGACCGCAAGCCCGAAGGGCACACGTACGTCCGCTCGGTCGCGGCCTGGGAGACGCTCCCGGACGACGGGACGCCGCGTTACGACACGTCCGCACAGGCATAGTTCAGCCGATGGAGCACTTCGTCGTCCGTCTCGAGCGCGGCGGACCGTGGGACTGGAGCCGCGCCATGCGCGACCAGGACGGCTGGGACGAGCACGCTCGCTTCATGGACGGCCTCGTCGACGAGGGCTTCATCGTCCTCGGCGGCCCGCTGGAAGGCGAGCGCGAGACGATGCACGTCGTCCGGGCCCCGTCCGAAAAGGCGATCCGCGAGCGATGGGCAACCGATCCCTGGTGGGTGAACGGGATGCTCAGGCCGAAGAGCATCGAGCGCTGGGAGATCCTCCTGGACGGGCGCGAGTAGATGGAGCTCGTCCGGCTCACGATCGCGCCCAACGAGCCCGCCGCGGAGGCCATTCGCGGCCTGCTCGAGAGCGAAGGGATCGAGTCGGTCCGCCGTCAGACCGACTTCGGGGCGGGGACGTTGGACGGCTTCACCGGCGGCCAGCAGGAGATCCTCGTGCGCGAGGAGGACCTCGAGACCGCCCGGACGCTCCTCGACGCCCCGCTAGCCTGATGCCGTGAGCCGCGGCGCGTACCTCATGAACCTCGGGCGCGTCCCCTACCGCGAGGCCTGGGAGCTGCAGCGCGCGGTGGCCGCGGCCGTCTCGCAGGGCGCAGTGCCCGACACCGTCCTGCTGCTCGAGCATCC
>JBKPFD010000348.1:0-3485 GCA_046729155.1 Actinomycetota bacterium | reverse complement strand
CTCTACAACCGCCACCAGGACGAGTTCGAGCAGGTCATGGCCTATTTCTGGGTCACGGAGGCGCAGCGGTACATCCAGAGTCTCGGCTTCGGCACGGGTCGGTTCCGGCCGGTGAACATGGAGTCGCAGGACATCCGGATCAACCAGTGGGGCCTCGACAACTCGTTCTCGTGGGACAAGAAGGACCTGCTGCGCTTCGGCAAGGGAGGCGTCGACGACGCCGAGGACGCCGAGGTGATCCTGCACGAGTACGGGCACGCGATCCAGGACTCGCAGCAGACGCCGTTCGGCTACGGATTCTCGACCGAGGCCCGCTCGATCGGCGAGGGCTTCGCGGACTACTGGGCCGTGACGGTCTCGGACGTCGTCTCGCCGACGCCGGACGAAGCGTGCGTGGCCGACTGGGACTCGGTCTCATACACGTCGACGACGCCGCACTGCCTGCGGCGCGTCGACCGGAACCTCCACTACCCGGGGGATCTGAACGGCGCCGTGCACCACGACGGCCAGATCTGGTCGCGGGCGCTCTGGGACATCCGGAACGCGCTGGGCCACGTGAAGGCCGACACGATCATCCTGCAGGCGCAGTTCGGCCAGCGTGATCCGACCATGCCGCAGCTCGCGGCCGCGACGGTCGCGACCGCGGACACGCTGTACGGGGCTGCCGCGGCGAACACGGTCAAGGCCGCGTTCGTCGACCGCGGGATCCTGCACTAGCCGGGCGCTCCTGAGAGGGGCGCCCCGGCGCCCCTCTCACTACCCTTCTCATCTGTGGCGGCAGAGCCCAGAACGGTCGTCGAGTCGCTGGCGCAGCTGACCCTGTTCGCCGACTTGACCCAGCCGCAGCTCGAGGAGGTCGCCCACACCTTCGAGGAAGAGGTCTTCGGCGAGGGACAGCGCGTCCTCCGCCAGGGGATGAGCGGCGGCGGATTCTACGTGATCCTCGACGGCGAAGCCCAGGTGCTCGTGGACGGGAAGGAGCGCGGGAAGCTCGGGCGGGGCGACTTCTTCGGTGAAATCGCCGTGCTAACGGGGGTCTCGCCGAGCGCCGACGTCGTCGCGACGACGCTCTTGCGCTGCCTCGCGATCCCGGGCGGCGAGCTCGAACAGTTCCTGCTCGATCACCCGCGCGTGATGCTGCGAATGCTCCAAGCGGGAGCCCGCCGGCTGCGGGCGGCCGACTCGTGGCGGGGCTAGACCGCCCGTTTCCACCGGGCGAGTACGACGTCGTCGTCGTGGGCAGCGGGCCGGGCGGGCTGCAGACCGCCTATTGCCTCGCGCGCTCGGGAATCGAGCGGTTCGCCGTGCTTTCCCGCGACCAGGAGCCGGGCGGCATGTTCAGACAGTTCCCCGTCTTCCAGCGCCTGATCAGCTGGACGAAGCCCGAGGCGCCCTTCGAGCGCGGGACGCGCGAGTACGAGTGGTACGACCACAACTCGCTGCTCGGCGCCGAGCCTGCGCACCAGGCGCTCGTGCCGGCGTTCATGGACCGCAGCTTCGACCTCCCCACCCGCCCGGAGATGGAGGCCGCGCTCCGGGCCTTCGTGGATCGAGGGGCCGTGCAAGTCCGGTACGGCTGCACGTTTGAGCGCGTGCGCCGGGAGGACAACGGCCTCGTCCTGACGACCTCCGACGGCGACTATCGCTGCCGTGCCGCTGTCTTCGCGCTCGGCGTCACCGAGGCCTGGGTTCCGCCGATCCCCGGGCTCGAGCACGCGACGCACTACGTCGACACCGGCCAGGCCTCGGACTACGACGGCAAACGCGTCTTCATCATCGGCAAGCGGAACTCCGCCTTCGAGGTCGCGCAAGGCCTCCTGCCCTGGGCGAGGCAGATCACGCTCGCTTCGCCGAGGCCGGTGCAGACAGCCGTGCTCGCGCTTTCCGCTCTCCGCGTCCGCTACCTCCACCCCTACGACGAGTACGTGCGCGGCGGCTCCGGGACTTACGTGCTCGACGCGGCGATCGACCATGTCGAGCGGGTCGACGGCGCCTTTCGAATTCACGCGGACGGTACGACCTGGGACGGAACGTTCGAGCTGGAGGCGGACGCGATCATCGTTGCGACCGGCTTCCGAACGCCGCTCGAGGGCCTGGAGGAGCTCGGGGTGACGACGGTTGCCGACGGGCGCATCCCGGCGCAGACGCCGTTTTGGGAGAGCGTCTCCGCGCCGGGCGTCTACTTCGCAGGCAATGCCACCCAGGGAGCGCGCGGCATGTCGAAGCACGGATCCGCCGCGAGCTCGACGTCGGTGAACGGCTTCCGCTACAACGCGCGCGTCCTCGTCGAGCACATCGCCGAGAAGCAGTTCGGAATCACGCCGAACCGGCCCCAGCTCGATCGCGACGAGGTCGTCCCCTTCCTCCTGGCCGAGCTCGCCCACGCGCCCGAGCTCTGGATCCAGAAGGGGTATCTGGCGCGGGTGGTCACGCTCGACGGCGGCGAGGGGATCAGGAACGCCGGGATCCTGCCGCTCACGCACTTCGTCGACGCAGGCGGGCCAAATGCGATCGCCGCCGTCGTCGAAGTCGATGCGCAGGGAACGATCGTCCCGGCGCTCTACCTGCGCCGTGCCGGCCGGATCGAGGAGCACGTCTTGTCGGCGCACCCGCTTCACGCCTTCGACGGGCCCGAGCAACGCGCCCAGCTCGAATCGGTCCTGAAGCCTGTCCTCCGCTAGCGGCTGCGAACGACTGTCGTGATGAGCCCGCCCGCGCGGGACGCGTCGCTTACCAGCCGGAGCGCAAGCAGCGCCTCACCAGCCGCGCGTCTCAAGCAGCTCTTCGGGAGCGAGCGCCGCTGCAGACAGGCCGCTCATCGGGTCACCGAGACCCTGCGAAACCCGGGCCAGGACCTCCGCGTCCTCGAAGTGCGTGGTCGCCTCGACGATCGCCTTCGCTCGGGTCTCGGGCTCACCGGACTTGAAGATCCCCGAGCCGACGAAGACGCCGTCAGCACCGAGCTGCATGCAAAGGGCGGCATCCGCCGGAGTGGCGATTCCGCCGGCGGTGAACGTGACGACCGGAAGCCGGCCGTTCTCCGCCACCCACTTGACGAGCTCGTAGGGAGCCTGGAGCTCCTTCGCCTCGGAGTAGAGCTCGTCCTCGCGCAGGGACTGCAGCCGGCGGATGCCGCCGAAGACCGCGCGCATGTGCCGCACCGCGTTGACGATGTCACCGGTGCCGGCTTCTCCCTTCGTGCGGATCATCGCCGCGCCCTCGGCGATCCGACGCAGCGCCTCACCGAGGTTGCGGCAACCGCAGACGAAGGGGATCGTGAACTCCCACTTGTCGATGTGGTGCGTCTCGTCGGCGGGCGTCAGCACCTCGCTCTCGTCGATGTAGTCGACTTCGAGCGCCTCGAGGATCTGGGCCTCGACGAAATGGCCGATCCGCGCCTTGGCCATGACCGGGATCGTCACGGTCTCCTGGATCTCGCGGATCTTGTCGGGATCGGCCATCCGGGCCACACCGCCCTCGGCGCG
>JBKPFD010000347.1:0-5379 GCA_046729155.1 Actinomycetota bacterium | reverse complement strand
GGTCCCGGCTGCTCCCCGTCGAGCTGCACCGGCACCGGCTCTGCGCCGTCGATCTCGACCGAGCGGCCCCGCAGGAGCTCGATCTTCGGGTGCGCAAGATGCGTGCCGCGATAGACCTTCGGGAGCGTCAGCACCAGGTCGCGCGTCGTGCCCGCTCCGAGGAGGAGCACGTCGAACAGCCCGTCGTCGGGCTCCGCCTCGGGGCAGATCTTCATCCCGCCGCCGAAGTAGCGGCCGATCGCGACGATCACGTCGTGCATGCGGGCGGCTCGCTGCTCGGCGTCGACCGTCACGCGCATGTCGCCTGGATGCCAGCCTGCGAAGACCGCGAGCGTCGCCCACGCGTACGAGATCCTGCCACCCAGAGCCTTGGTCGTCGTGTTGGCACGCCGCGCGACTGCGCCGCTCATGCCAGCGCTGCCGATGTTCGCAAAGTACGAGGTCTCCTCCGGGCCGGCCCACGAGCGGTACGTCGCGCGGCCGAGGTCGAGCTCGCGCGCGACGCCGGCACGCGCAGTGTCGATCGCGCCTTCGAGCTTGCGGGGAATGCCGTGCGTGCGCACGAAGTCCCAGCCGGTCCCGCGCGGGATAACGGCGAGTTCGACACCCGGAGCCTCGGCGATCCCATTCGCGACCTCGTACACCGTGCCGTCGCCGCCGACGGCGACGAGCAGCGTCGCTCCGTCCGCCACGGCTCGGCGTGCGAGCTCCGTCAGATGGCCCTGCTGCTCGGAGAAGAGCGTCTCGCCTTGCAGGCCGCGTTCCGCGGCTAGGTGAGCGATCTCCGGCCAGCGGCGCCCTGTCGCGCCGTTCTCGGACGCAGGATTGACGAGAAAGACCGTGCTAATGGCGATCGGCGGTCACGGTGGCGAGCGCGACCCTCGTCATGCGGTCGACCGCGGCCTTCAGCTCCTCATCGGAGATGCGCGTGAACTCGCCGCCGACGACGATGTCGCTGACCGTCAGCAGGCAGCCCGCCTGCACTTTCCGTAGCGCGCCGATCGTGAACAGGACCGCGGCCTCCATCTCCACGGCGAGCACGCCGCGCTCGGACCAGCGCTCGTGGCGGCCCGGGTCGGGGTCGTAGAACGTGTCCGAGGAGGCGATCGCGCCGGCGCGCATCGGCTGCCCGAGCTCCTTTGCCGCGTGGACGGCGCCGTGGACGAGCTCCCAGTCGGCCGTCGGGCAATGCGGCTCGCCCCCGACGTAGTGCCGGGCGGTGCCGTCGGCGGGGACTGCCGTCAGCGCCACAATCAGGTCGCCCAGCTCGAGATCGGTTTGCAGGCCGCCGCACGTGCCGACGCGCAGGAAGCGCTCGACGCCGAGCTGGATCAGCTCCTCCATGACGATGGCAGCGGTCGGGCAGCCCATTCCGGTCGCCTGCACGGAGACCGGCTTGCCCTCGAACTCGCCCGTGAAGCCCCAGAGCCCGCGCTCCTCGTTCCGCTGCACGGCGCCGTCGAGATACGTGTCGGCGATGTACTTCGCGCGAAGCGGGTCGCCCGGCAGGAGGCACGCCTCGGCGTACTCGCTGGGCTCGGCGCGGACGTGAATCGGCATCGGCGCACCCTAACGCCTTGCCGACAGGCGAAAATCGCATCGTGCTCGTCACGCCCGAGCTCGATCAGGTACTCGAGTTCTGCGCCCGCGATCCCATCGAGCGGGTCTTCCTCGAGGACGCGGCGCGGCGCGGCTACGCGCGGTTCCGGGCCGTCGAGCGCGACGGGAAGCTCGACGCCCTGTGCTACTTCGGCGCGAACGTCGTGCCGTCCGGCGAGGGGTGCGAGGCGTTCGCCGACGAGACGGCTCGTCGCTCGACGCGCATGATCATCGGCGACGAGCGGGCGGTCGGCGAGCTCTGGGACGGGGCGGGGCCGCACATGCAGCCTCCCCGCGAGGACCGGCCCGGCCAGCCGGTGTACGTGATCGACTCACCGCCCGAGGCCGGGAAGACGGGCCTTCGCGAGGCGCGCACCGACGACCTCGAGCTGCTGCTGCCCGCTTGCGCGGCGACCCACCGCGAGGAGCTCGGCGTCGATCCGCTCGAACGCGATCCCGAGAGCTTCCTGCGCCGCACGGTCAGCCAGATCCAGGAGGGCCGATCGTGGCTGTGGGCCGACGATGGCACGATCCTCTTCAAGGCCGAGGCCTCGGCGTGGACCCCGAGCGCCGTTCAGCTCCAGCAGGTCTGGGTCGACCCACCGGTCCGCAACCGCCACTACGCGCAGCGGGGGATGCGCGACCTCTGCCGGCGACTGCTTGCCGAGACGCCCGCCGTCTGCCTCTTCGTCCGGCCGGAGAACGCGCCGGCGATCCGGGTCTACGAGGCGATCGGCATGCGCCGAGCGGGGAGCTACCGAAGCGTCCTCTTCTGAGTACCTTTTCCTCATGGATCCAGGGATTTTCCGCCGAGACGTCGAGCTGTTCATCCGCGCGCACGAGCTGATTCCGCCGCGGCGCGACGTGACCGTGCTCGTCTCGGGCGGGCCGGACTCGACATGCCTGTGGCACGTGCTCGGCGAGCTCGGCTACGGCGTTTCGGCTCTCCACGTCGACCACGGCCTCCGCGGCGACGAGTCCGACGCGGACGCGCGGTTCTGCCGCGACGTGCTCGGAGCCGAGGTCGTCGACGGGCGCGGTGGACGGACGGAGGACGAGCTGCGTGAGATCCGCTACTCGTTCGCCACGGACCGCCTTCGCGCGACCGGGCATACGCTCTCCGACCAGGTCGAGACTGTCCTCTACAGGCTCGTCTCCTCCGGGGTCCCCGGTCGGATCAAGGCGAAGCGTGAGGACGGAGTCGTCCGTCCGCTGCTCGAGGCGACTCGCGAGCAAACCGAGGCCTACTGCCGCGCCGTAGGACTCGAGTACCGCGTCGACTCGTCCAACCCGGACACCAAGCGCGGCCTCATCCGCGACAAGATCCTGCCGCTCCTTCGTGAGCTGCACCCCGCTGCGGCCGAGAACCTCCTGCGCGTCACGAGCGATCGGTCCCGGCTGCAAGAGCTGCTCGCCACGCCCGTTGGGTCGGCGCGCCTCGACCTCGGCGGCGGCCGCACCCTCGTCCGCGAGTACGACCAGGTCTGGCTCGAGCAGACCCCGGTGGCGCTCGAGGGCGAGGTGCGCTGGGGCCCGTGGCGCATCTCCGCCGAGGAGCGGGGCCTTAAGGTACGAGGGTGGCGACCCGGCGACCGGCTCGCGGGGCGCTCGAAGAAGATCCAGGACGTGTTCGTCGACGCGAAGATTCCCCGCTCCGAGCGCGAGGCGTGGCCACTCGTCGTGCGCGGGGACGAGGTCGTCGCGGTGCCGGGGATCGTCGAGCGGGAGGGGGTGACCGCGGAACGTGACCCAGGCTGAGCTCGAGCAGGCCGTTGCGGAGGTGCTCGTCGACGAGCAAGCGCTCCGTTCACGAATCGCCGAGCTGGGCGAGGAGATCTCCGCCGACTACGCCGGTCGCGACCTGCTCCTCGTCGGCGTCCTCAAGGGCGCGGTCTTCTTCATGGCCGACCTCATGCGCTCGCTCACGGTGCCGTGCGAGGTCGACTTCATGGCCATCTCCAGCTACGGCGCGGAGAGCGACTCCTCGGGCGTCGTGCGCATTCTCAAGGACCTCGACATCCCGCTCGTCGGGCGGGACGTGCTCGTCGTCGAGGACATCATCGATTCCGGCCTCACGCTCTCGTACCTGATACGCAACCTGCGCGCCCGCGAGCCCGCCTCGCTCGAGGTCTGCGCGCTCCTGACGAAGCCGGCCCGCCGCGAGATCGACGTGCCCGTGCGCTACGTCGGCTTCGAGATCCCGAACCGGTTCGTGATCGGCTACGGGCTCGACTACGCCGAGCGCTACCGCAACCTGCCCTACGTCGGCGTGCTGAACGAAGACGCGCTCGAACGCTGACGCGCTGCCCGAACGGGGGAGCGGCCCTGAGGCGTTCCTGCCGATGCACGCCGCGGAGCCGCCGTCTTGCCGAGCGCACGAGCCCATTGCGAAGGACTTCCGATCAGACGTAACGAACCAGTAAGGGAACCTCGTTCGGACGAGGTAGGCAACAGGCAGGGTGCTACGCTGATCGAGGAGACCGCCTCGTCTTGAACCGATTCTTCCGTAGCGCACTTTTCCCGCTGATCGTGATCGTGCTGCTCGTCTATCTGGCGAGCCAGACGCTCATGGGCGGCGGCAAGAACGAGAAGAAGTGGACGTATTCGCAGCTGCAGGGCCAGGTGCGGAACCAGCCCGACTCGGTCAAGGAAGTCGTCTTTGCCCCGAACAAGCGCGACGTCACGGCGAAGCTCCGCGACGGGACGAAGATCAAGACGCACTATCCGAGCGACGAATCCCAGCGGGCCTTCGAGCGGCTCCTCATCCAGAAGGGCGTCACGTTCGACTCGAAGGGGACCGGCTCGTCCGCGTGGTGGACGATCCTCACGTCGCTGCTCCCGTTCGTGCTGCTCTTCGGTTTCTGGATCTTCCTCATGAACCAGGTGCAGGGCGGCGGCTCGAAGGTGATGAGCTTCGGCAAGAGCCGCGCGAAGCGGATGACGCCCGACTCGCCCAAGATCGGCTTCAAGGACGTGGCCGGAGTCGAGGAGGCAGTCGAGGAGCTCCAGGAGATCAAGGAGTTCCTCGAGAACCCGAAGAAGTTCCAGGCGCTCGGCGAGCGCATCCCGAAGGGCGTTCTGCTATACGGCCCGCCCGGCACGGGCATGACGTTGCTCGCGCGCGCGGTCGCCGGTGAAGCCGGCGTGCCGTTCTTCTCGATCTCGGGCTCCGACTTCGTCGAGATGTTCGTCGGCGTCGGCGCGAGCCGCGTCCGCGACCTCTTCGAGCAGGCGAAGCAGGCTGCGCCGTGCATCGTCTTCATGGACGAGATCGACGCCGTCGGCCGGCACCGAGGCGCCGGTCTCGGCGGCGGCCACGACGAGCGCGAGCAGACCCTGAACCAGCTCCTCGTCGAGATGGACGGGTTCGAGCTGAAGGACATCATCCTCCTGATCGCGGCCACGAACCGGCCCGACATCCTCGATCCGGCGCTCCTGCGCCCGGGCCGCTTCGACCGGCAGATCGTCGTCGACCGTCCCGATCGGAACGGGCGCAAGAAGATCCTCGAGGTGCACGCGAAGGGGAAGCCGATCGCCCCCGAGATCGAGCTCGACACGCTCGCGGCCGGCACGCCCGGTTTCACGGGCGCAGACCTTGCGAACCTCGTCAACGAGGCAGCGCTGCTCGCTGCTCGCCGCGGCAGGAAGACGATCGGCCAGGAGGAGCTCGAGGAAGGGATCATGCGCGTGATCGCCGGCCCCGAGAAGAAGACGCGCCTCTTCTCGGAGGAGGAGCGCAAGGTCACGGCCTATCACGAGATGGGCCACGCGATCGTCGGC
>JBKPFD010000346.1:0-2390 GCA_046729155.1 Actinomycetota bacterium | reverse complement strand
ATCCCGCACCTCGGCGAGTGGCTCGGCGCCGGCGGGGACGCGCCACGCTCGAAGTTCGGCATCGCCGAGGAGCGTTCGTTCGCAGCCGGCCTCGCGCCGCACCGCGAGCGCCGCTTCCAGGCCTGGGTACAGGTCTCGATGGGCTGCAACTCCGTCTGCTCGTACTGCATCGTGCCGAGGGTGCGCGGGCGCGAGGTGAGCCGCCGGCCGGGCGAGATCCTCGCCGAAGTGACCAGGCTTGCCGACGAGGGCGTCCGCGAGATCACGCTGCTCGGCCAGAACGTGAACTCCTGGGGACGCGACCTGCTCCCGGACGTGAAGACCGACTTCGCCGAGCTGCTGCGGGCGTGCGACGCCGTTCTGGGCATCGAACGCATCCGCTTCACGAGCCCGCACCCGAAGGACTTCCGGCGCAACGTCATTGCCGCGATGGCCGAGTCCCCGGCCGTCTGCGAGCACGCGCACCTGCCGCTCCAATCGGGCTCGACGCGGATCCTGAAGGCGATGAGGCGCACGTACGGCCGCGAGCGCTATCTCCGGCTCGTCGACGAGCTGCGCGCAGCGATCCCGGACCTGGCGTTGACGACGGACATCATCGTGGGCTTCCCGGGCGAGACCGAGCGCGACTTCGCCGAGACGGTCGAGGTCGTCGAGCAGGTCGGCTACGACGGCGCGTTCACCTTCGTGTACTCGCCGCGCAGCGGCACCGAGGCGGCCGCGATGCCGGACCAGGTGCCCGAGGACGTGAAGCGCGAGCGAATCGAGCGCCTCATCGACGTCGTCCAGCGGAAAGCGCGCGAACGAAACCAGGAGCGCGTGGGGCGGATCGAGCAAGTCCTGGTCGAGGGGGCCAGCCGCACGGACGACACGCTTCTGCGCGGCCGCACGCGCCGGAACACGACGGTCAACTTCAGCGGCTCGGCGTCGCCCGGCGAGCTCGTCGACGTGAGGATCGAGGCCGCGACATCGACGACGCTCCGCGGCAGCGAGCTCGCCGCCGTCGCTGCGTGACGCTCCACCAGCGCGAGCTCGCCTGGGAGGGGCTGCTCAACGTCCGCGACCTCGGCGGGCACACGACGAGCGACGGGGGCGAGACCCGTTACGGACGGATCGTGCGGGCCGACAGCATCCGCGAATTGACCGACGCCGGCTGGCGGGCCCTGCTCGACTACGGGATCCGGACGGTCGTCGACCTGCGCGGGGATCATGAGCTGCAGGACGACGCCCCTGCACACGTGGACGTCGAGGTGATCCACGCGCCGTTCATGGAGGCGACCGACGCGGAGTTCGCGGAGATCCAGGAGGAGGTCGAGGCGGCGTCGGAGGCCGCGCCCGACGTCGAGACCGCGACACGCGACGTCTACCTCATCTTCCTCGAGCACTTCAAGGAGAACGTCGCCGCGGGGATCCAGGCCGTCGCGCGCGCGCCGGAGGGCGGTGTGGTCGTTCATTGCGCCGGCGGCAAGGACCGGACGGGGCTGCTCACGGCCTTCCTCCTCCATCTCGCCGGCGTCGAAGACGAGGAGATCGCCGCGGACTACGCCCTCAGCGAGGAGCGCCTCCGCCCGCGCCTCGACGAATGGATCGCCACAGCGGAGACGGAGGCCGAGCGCGAGCGCCTGCGCCGCATCTCGCGCACTCCGGCCGCGTCGATGCTCGGCGTCTTCGAAGAGCTCGGGCGCCGCTACGGGAGCATCGAGCAGTTCCTGCGCGAGGCGGGCGCCAGCGTTGAGGACCTCGCGCGCGCCCGCTCGCGACTCCGTGACTGACCTCGTTCTCGCGCTCTTCGGGCCGACCGCGTCCGGGAAGACCGCCGTCGCGGAAGCGCTGGCGGAGCGAACCCCGGCCGAGCTCGTCTCCGCCGACTCGATGCAGGTCTACCGAGGGCTGCCGATCCTCACCGCTCAGCCCAACCGGGTGACTCGACTGGTGGCGATCTGGGAGCTCGACTACGAGGCCTCCGTCGGCGAGTACGAGCGGCTCGCGCACGAGGCCATCGACGAGATCCTCGCGGCGGGCAGGACGCCGATCGTCGTCGGAGGGACGGGTCTCTACCTCCGCGCCGCGCTCGTCGACCTCGGGCTGCCGCCGGCGCCGCCGCCGGGCGCGCGGGAGCGCTGGGAAGCCTTCTACGACGAACGGGGGGCGGAGCAGGCGCACGAGCTGCTCGTCGAGCGGGACCCGGAGGCCGCCGCGGCCGTCCATCCGAACGACAGGCGCCGGGTCGTCCGCGCCCTCGAGCTGGCGGAGGCCGGTGCGAGCCTACGGCCCGAGCGCGACCGGCTATGGACCGACGAGACGAGGCATCCGACGCTCGTCTTCGGCCTCGACCTGCCGAAAGAGGTGCTGGACCGCCGGATCGAGGAGCGCGCACGCGCGATGTTCAAGAG
>JBKPFD010000345.1:0-2731 GCA_046729155.1 Actinomycetota bacterium | reverse complement strand
GCACCTGGTCGTGACGACGGACAAGGTGTACCTCCTAAACGGCACGCTGCACCGCCGGGCGAAGGCCGTGCGCCTCCAGAGGGTCGACGCGGTGGAGGTCGACCAGTCGCTCGTCGGGCAGCTGCTCGGCTACGGGACGGTCGTGGTCGGGCCGCTCAAAGTCGGCCACATCGCGCACCCGAGCCAGGTCTGCCGGCTAGTCGAGCGCCTCGCTTCGTAGCGCCGAAGGGCGGGACACCCGAAGGCGCCCCGCCCCTTGACGTCACTCGCCTGTGACCGTGATGTCGCCGCTCGCCTGCGGGATGTAGCCGTGGAAGGAATCCGGCGACGGGCAGGTGCGCGGGAAGTCAGGCGGCAATTCGGACAGACCCGGATCGCCCGGCGGGAAAATTGCGTATGGGCTGATCCGGTCCGAAACAGAGTCGCCCGGGACGCCGCGGTCCTGGACGTAGAGCAGGAACGGGTCGCTGCTGGGAGTTGTCTCGATTCCCCCGATCGCAGCTTTGCCGTTGGCGACCGTCATGCACGTGACGTATCCGGTGCGGGTCGTGCCGCTGTCGTGTCTGAATCGCGAGACCACGCCCCAGGCATGGCCTTCGCCGTGCTGGACGGCAAGCACTCTGAACGAAACCGCGGACGAAAGGCAGAACGGCGGCCCATCCTCCGTGCAGCCCGGGTTCTGGCTCGTCACGCCGAATGCGTAAACGTCGTTCTGCGCAGCGTGGCTCTTCACTGAGCTCGTGAATGCCGCAGCCGCGAGAAGCGCGATACCTGCTGTGAGAGTCAGCAGGATCCTCATTAGTGCCCTCCTTGATAGGGGTCAGGGGTCGAGGACGAGCATCTCGCCGGCGTGTGTTCGTTCTGTGACAGCCGAGTAAGGGCTCGTAAGCGCGAAGTAAGAAATCTGCTGAAAACTACCCTTGCGAACACTTGTTCGATCCGATCCGGGTGGCTAGACTGGGTCGGTTATGGCCTCGGAAGAGCTCGTCGTACACGGCGCCCGCGAGCACAACCTCAAGGACATCGACGTCCGCCTGCCGCGGAACAGGTTGATCACGATCACCGGGCTTTCGGGCTCCGGGAAGTCCTCGCTTGCGTTCGACACGATCTACGCCGAGGGCCAGCGGCGGTACGTCGAGTCGCTCTCCGCCTACGCGCGCCAGTTCCTTCAGATGATGGAGAAGCCGGACGTGGACTCGATCGAAGGGCTCTCGCCGGCGATCTCGATCGACCAGAAGACGACCTCGCGCAACCCGCGCTCGACGGTGGGCACGGTCACCGAGATCTACGACTACCTGCGCCTGCTCTACGCGCGGGTCGGGCGGCCTCACTGCCCCGTCTGCGGGCGGCCGATCGCGGGTCAGTCGATCGAGGCGATCGTCGACCAGGTGCTGCGGCTTCCCGAGGGGACGAGGTTCACGGTCAACGCGCCGGTCGTCCGCGACCGCAAGGGCGAGTACAAGGACGTCTTCGAAGAGCTGCGCGCCGACGGGTTCACGCGCGTGAAGGTCGACGGCGAGCTCCGCATGCTCGAGGAAGAGATCGTCCTCGACAAGAAGTTCAAGCACACGATCGAGGTTGTGGTCGACCGGCTGATCATGAAGCCGGATCTCCGCACGCGGCTCGCTCAGTCGATCGAGACCGCGATCGCCCTCGCCGAGGGACTCGTCGTCATCGACGTCATCGACGGCGAGCCGCTCACGTTCTCGGAGCGCTTCGCCTGCCCCGAGCACGGCGTCTCGCTCCCGGAGCTCCAGCCGCGGATCTTCTCGTTCAACTCGCCGCACGGCGCCTGCCCACGGTGTCACGGCCTCGGCGCGCAGCAGGAGATCGACCCCGACCTGCTCGTGCCGGACCCGACGCTCTCGATCGGCGAGGGCGCGCTCGTGCCCTGGTCGACCGGCAGCTCGAGCTTCTACGAGGCCGTCATCCAGGGCATCGCGGACCGCTACGAGATCGACCTCGACACGCCCTGGCAAGAGCTGACCGAGGAGCAGCAGAACCTCTTTCTCTACGGGACGGGCGACGACCGCATCTACATCCGCTACCGGAACCGCATGGGGCGGCGGCGCTCCTACATGCTCAAGTTCGAGGGCATCGTCTCGAACCTCGAGCGCCGCTACCGCGAGACGGACTCGTCACAGCAGCGCGAGCGTATCGAGGAGTACATGAGCTTCCGGCCGTGCCCGCAGTGCGGCGGAGCGAGGCTGAAGCCGGAGGTGCTCGCGGTCACCGTCGGCGACAAGAACATCCACGAGTTCACCCAGATGTCGGTCACGCGGTCGATCGAGTTCCTCGACTCGCTGGAGCTGACGGAGACCGAGCAGCTGATCGGCGCGCGCATCATCAAGGAGATCCGCGAGCGGCTGACGTTCCTCGACAACGTGGGCGTCGGTTACCTGCAGCTCGACCGCGCGGCGGCGACTCTCTCGGGCGGCGAGGCGCAGCGGCTCCGGCTCGCGACGCAGATCGGCTCGCAGCTGGTCGGCGTGCTGTACATCCTCGACGAGCCGTCGATCGGCCTGCACCAGCGCGACAACGGCAAGCTGATCGGGACGCTCGAGCGGCTCCGCGACCTGGGGAACACCGTGCTCGTCGTCGAGCACGACGAGCAGATGATGCGGTCGGCCGACTGGCTGGTGGACATGGGCCCGGGGGCCGGCGAGCACGGCGGCTTCGTCGTGGCCGAAGGCACGGCGGAGGACGTCGAGCAGAACGCCGACTCCGTCAC
>JBKPFD010000344.1:0-4093 GCA_046729155.1 Actinomycetota bacterium | reverse complement strand
CGTCAGGCCCGCCTCGAGGAACGCGAAGCCGGCCTGCATGAACATGACCAGGACGGCCGCGAGGACGACCCAGACGGTGTTGACCGCGATCAGGAGCTCCGACGTCTTCATGCCACTTCCACCTCCGCGAGCGGGAGCCCCGTGCGGTTGTGCCTGACGTTCTCGATCGGGGTCGTCCAGACGATGCCGTCCCCGGACTCGTGACCCGAGCGCGCCGAGTCGACGACCGCGGCGACGACCGCTTGTGCGACGTCGTCCTCGACGACGAAGGTCAGGAACGCTTTCGGCAGGAAGCGCGACTCGAAGACGCGGCCCCGGTACTCGTGCGTGACCCCGCGCTGGCGCCCGTGGCCGATCGCCTCGACGACGGTCACGCCCACGTGACCCGTCTCGGCCTCGACCGCGTCGATCACCGTCTCGACGCGCTCGCGGATGACGACGGCTTCGACCTTGGTCATGCGATCACCTCGCTTCGTCGTTCGAGGGGCGCGTAGCGCCTGTCCGCGACAGCGGACCAGGGGAGGGGGCTGCGGGGGAACCGGGAGGTTCCCCCGGCACGAGCGCTAGTGCTACGCCCTCGGGGAGTCATTCGACTGCGTCGCTTCGTCGTTCGAGGAACAAGACGTCTCTCCACACGCCGTCGAGCTTGGCCAGCCGCTCGCGCAGGCCGACGACGCGGAAGCCGCAGCCGAGATGGAGCGCGACACTGGCCGCGTTCTCCGGGAAGACCCCGGTCTGAATCGTCCAGATGCCCGCCCGCTCGGCGTCCGCGACGAGTCGCTCGAGCAGCGCCTTGCCGATCCCACGGCCGTGAGCGGAGGAATCGACGTAGACGCTGTTCTCGGCGACGCCTTCGTAGCAGCAGCGATCGGAAACGGGCGACAAGGCCGCCCAGCCGACGACTCGCCCGTCCTCGAGGGCCACCAGCCGGTGACCCTCGAGGTGCGAGCGGTCCCAATCGGTCCAGTCGGGAGCCGCGGTCTCGAACGTGGCGTTGCGGCCGGCGATGCCCTGCTCGTAGATCGCCTTCACCTCCGCCCAGTCCTCGCTTCGCAGCTCCCGTAACTGCACTACGCGTCGAAGTAGAGAGAGAACTCGGCCGGGTGCGGACGCAGGTTGACCGCGTCGACCTCGTTCTCGCGCTTGTAGTCGATCCAGGTCCGGATGACCTCCTCGGAGAAGACGTCCCCGGCCGTCAGGAACTCGTGGTCGGCCTCGAGCGCGTCGAGCGCCTCGGCGAGCGACCCGGGCACCTGCGCGACCGGTCCGCCCTCCTCCTCGAAGAGGTCGTAGTCGGCGGGCTCGCCCGGCTCGAGGCCGCGCTGGATCCCGTCGATCCCCGCCATCAGCATCGCCGCGAAGGCGAGGTACGGGTTCGCCGCCGCGTCCGGGCAGCGGAACTCGACCCGCTTGGCCTTGGCCGACTCGGAGTACATCGGGATGCGGATGCACGCCGAGCGGTTGCGCTGCGAGTAGACGAGGTTGACCGGTGCCTCGTAGCCCGGCACGAGCCGGCGGTACGAGTTCGTCGTCGGCGCGCAGAGCGCGAGCAGCGCGGGTGCGTGCTCGAGCAGGCCGGCGACGTACGAGCGGGCCAGCTGCGAGAGGCCCGCGTAGCCCGACTTGTCCGCCATCAGCGGCGTGCCCTCTTTCCAGAGGGACTGGTGCGTGTGCATGCCCGAGCCGTTGTCCCCGAAGAGCGGCTTCGGCATGAACGTCACACACTTGCCGGCCGCGCGGGCGACGTTCTTGACCACGTACTTGTACGCCATGACCTGGTCGGCCATGCGGGTGAGCGACTGGTAGCGCAGGTCGATCTCGCACTGGCCGCCGGAGGCGACCTCGTGGTGGTGGAACTCGCACGGAATGCCGAGCCGCTCGAGCGTCAGCACCATGCGCGACCGCAGGTCATGCAGCGTGTCGTGTGGAGCCGGCGGGAAGTAACCCTCCTTCTCGCGCACGGTGTGGCCGAGGCCGGGCTTGCCGGAGTTCCAGTGGCCCTCCTCGGAGTCGAACGCGTAGTGGGCGTGGTTCGGGCCCATGTCGTAGGAGACCTCGTCGAGGACGAAGAACTCGCATTCGGGGCCGAAGTAGGCCGTGTCGGCGATCCCAGAGTCCCGCAGGTACGCCTCGGCCCGGCGCGCGATGCCACGCGGGTCGCGGACGTAGCGCTCCCGTGTCACCGGGTCGGCGATCTCGCAGATCAGCGAGAGGGTCGGCGCCTCGGTGAACGGGTCGAGGATCGCCGTGCCTGCGTCGGGCATGAGCAGCATGTCCGACTCCGAGATCCCCTGCCAGCCCCTGATCGACGAGCCGTCGAAGCCGAGCCCCTCGTCGAACGCCTCCTCGTGGAACGCCGAGATCGGCAGCGTCATGTGCTGCCAGCGCCCGAAGAGGTCGCAGAACTTCAGGTCGACCAGCCGGGCCTGCGTTCGGCCGGCCCACTCGATTGCCTCGCGGGCGGCGGGAGCCTCTTTGCTCCCGTTCGCCAGGTAGTGCTTCGTCTCCGCCTCGGCCATGCCGCTCCTCCTTCGTTGGACCAACAAAAAAGGCCCGGGACTGCCGAGAGTCCCGAGGCCTCATTGCCTCGGCGCCCGCCTTCTGCGGCGAGCACCTGGGCCTCACTGTAGGGAGGTAGTCGGACGGAATCAAGTAACACTTGGCGCTCCGGCTGCAACAAGAGGGCGACGTGCGAGAGCGAACGGACAGCGAGTTGGTCGCGGCCGTGCGGGCCGGCGACCGGGCCGCGTTCGGCGTGCTCCTCGACCGGCACGAGCGTTCCGTCCGCACCGTGGCACGGAGGCTGCTCGGCGAGGACGAGGCCGAAGATGTCGCCCAGGAGGCGTTCCTCCAGGCGTACCTCGGGCTCGATCGCCTTCGCGACCCGGCGCGGTTCGGCAGCTGGCTCTGTGCGATCGCGGTCAACCTCGCGAAGATGCGGCTTCGTGCGAGGCGGCTGGTCGTGCCGCTCGGCGAGTACCCCGCGACGGACGCGGGCTCGGACTCGACGGAGGTGACGGAACTGGTCGCGGCCGCGGTCGACGTCCTGCCTGCACGCGAGCGCGAGGCCGTGCTCCTCTACTACGTCGAGGGCCTGTCCTCGCCGGAGGTGGCCGCGCTCGTCGGCGAGCGGCCCGGCACTGTGCGCGTGCGCCTGCACCGGGCGCGCGGCCGGCTGCGTTCGCGCCTCGGCACGCTGATCCCTCAAGCCGGAAAGGAGACGAAGATGGTCGAGGTGGTCGTGCACGACGTCGTCGCCCGGACGACGAGCGAGAACGGAGGCGAACCGCAGATCGTCGGGGACACCCGGATCGTGCTGCTCCGCGAGAAGGACGGAGAACGGGTGCTGCCGATCTGGATCGGTCGGCCCGAGGGCGATGCCCTCGCCCTCGAGCTAGGCGGCGAGGCGACGCCGCGGCCGCTGACCGCGGACCTGATGGCGAAGCTGCTCGAGGCGGCCGGTGCTCGTGTCGAGAATGTCGCCGTGAACAGCCTGCGGGAGGACACGTTCTACGGGACGATCGTTCTCTTGACCAGCTCCGGGAAGCAGGAGGTCGACGCGCGGCCGAGCGATGCCCTGAACCTCGCCGCGCGCGTGCAGGCGCCGATCCTCGTCGACGATGCCGTCATGGAGCACGCGTTCACCGGCGATCTCGAGGAGAAGGTGCGGGAGGAGCAGGAGCGCCGCGGGCTCGAGCCGGAGGAGGGCGAGTGGCGCTCGATCTCGCCCGAAATGGTCAAGGCCCTCTATCCGGCCTTTCCGAAGCGCAAGTGACCGGCGGGGCCATGTCTGGCGTCTGACACCGGCCATGGGAGACTTGTGCAGGTCCGGTCGCCTGGGTAAGGTGAGTGACGCGATGTTGCGCCTGGGCTGACACGCCTTCCGTCGCGCGCCGCCTGACGACTCGGTAGCGCGCCCTCTTTGTGTCCCGCCGGATCAGGAGCAACAGATGGTCGCAGTCGAAGTCGACAACTTGCGCAAGGAGTTCATCCGCTCGGACGGCGGCTCGCGCCTGCGCGGCCGGCGCAAGCGCGTCGAGGCGCTGAAGGGCGTCTCCTTCGAGATCGCCCGCGGCGAGTGCGTCGCCATCCT
>JBKPFD010000343.1:0-4324 GCA_046729155.1 Actinomycetota bacterium | reverse complement strand
CACTGGGGCCGATCCCCGCTGCGGAGAGCTTGTCGGGCGCGAGGAGCATCCCCGCGAGCTCGGCGACCGCGTCCGCAGTGACTGCGTCGATCTCCGCGACGATGCGGTCGAGCATCAGGAGCTCGGTGTCCGTGATCAGCGACTTGCCGAGCCGGCTCATGCGGTTCGACGTCGCCTCCATCGAGAGCAGGATCCGGCCCTTGAGGTTCTCCTTCGCGCGCTCGAGCTCCGAGTCGGAGACGTTGCCGGCCGCCACGTCCGCGATCTCGCCCATCGCGATCTCCAAGCATTCGCCCAGGTTCTCCCCGCGCGTGCCGACGTAGAAGCCGATCAGGCCCGTGTCCGTGTACTGCGACGCGAACGTGTACACGGCGTAGGCGAGGCCGCGCTTCTCGCGGATCTCCTGGAAGAGCCGTGACGAGGCCGACCCGCCGAGTATGGCGTCGAGCAGGGAGGCGGCGAACCGGCGCCGGTCGGAGCGAGCGATCCCCGGCGCGCCCAGACAAACGTGGTACTGCTCCGTCTTCTTGCGCTGGAACCTGACCGCGGGCGGCGGCGCCTTCACGAGCGGCGTCCGCACGCGCGGGCCGCCCGTGGGCTCGCCGTCGAGCTTGGCCTGGGCGCGCTCGAGCAGCGCGAGCAGCTCCTCGTGGCGCACGTTCCCGGCCGCGGCGAAGACGAGATTGCCCGGCGAGTACATGCGTCGGTGGTAGGACGACAGCGTCCGCCGGCCGACCGTCGAGATCACGTCCGCGCTGCCGAGGATCGGGCGGCCCAGCGGGTGCTCGCCGAAGACGGCCTGCGAGAAGAGGTCGTGCACGAGCTCGTGCGGCGTGTCCTCGTACATCGCGATCTCCTCGAGCACGACCTCGCGCTCGGCGTCGATGTCCGCTAAGAGGGGCGCGAACACCATGTCGCTCATCACGTCGAGCGCCCGCTCGAGGTGGTGGTCGGCGACGCGGACGTAGACGACGGTGTGCTCGCGCGACGTGGCCGCGTTCAGCTCACCGCCGAGCGCGTCGAACGTCTCGGCGATGTCCTGGGCGCTGTACGACCTCGTGCCCTTGAAGAGCAGGTGCTCGATGAAGTGCGAAATTCCCGCGCGGGCGGGGGTCTCGTCGCGTGCCCCGGCGCCGATCCAGAAGCCGAGCGCGACCGAGCGCACGCTCGCGAGCCGCTCGGTGATGACGCGGAGCCCCGAATCGAGCTCGGACATGACGTACTTCTGCACGGTCTGATCGTAAGTGGTGTCAGACACCGGACGCGGTGCCTGACACCCCTACGGCTTTCAGTCCTCGCGTCGGGAGCCGCGGCCTCGGCCGCCGCGACGATCGCCGCCACGACCACCACCGCCGCCGTCGCGCCTCGGCGGGCGCTCGCTCCGCTCTCGCGGCGGTGCGGATTTCGCCCGCTCGATCAGCTCCTCGGGCTGGACGAGTGTCCCGTTCTCGTGCTTAGCGACGAGCTTGAGGCCGATGCGGCCGCGAGCCTTGTCGACCTCCTGGACGAGGACATCGAGCACGTCTCCGCGCCCGATCACGTCCTCGATGTGCCCGACCCGGCCTGGGCCGACGTTCGAGACGTGGAGCAGGCCGTCCGTGCCCTTCTTCAGCTCGACGAAGGCGCCGAACTCGGTCGTCTTGACGACCTTGCCCGTGTAGGTGTCCCCCACCTCGGGCTCCTTGGTCAGCGACTGGATCGCCTCGATTGCCGCCTCGGCCTTCGTGCCCTCGGTGGCGTAGATGAGGATCGTCCCGTCCTCCTCGATGTCGATCTGGACGTCGTACTCGGCCTCGAGCGAGCGGATCGTCTCACCGCCCTTGCCGATGACGAGCCCGATCTGCTCGGGGTCGATCTTGATCGACGAGATGCGAGGTGCGTGCGCAGCGAGCTGCTCGCGGGTCTCGGGCAGCGCCTCGGCCATCTTGCCGAGGATGAACTCGCGGGCCTGTCTCGCCTGCTCGAGCGCGTTCCGCATGATCTCCTGCGTGACGCCGGTGATCTTGATGTCCATCTGGAGTGCGGTGATCCCGTCCCGCGACCCTGCGACCTTGAAGTCCATGTCGCCGAGATGGTCCTCGGCGCCCTGGATGTCGGTCAGGATCACGTAGTCGTCGCCCTCCTTGACGAGGCCCATGGCGATGCCGCTCACGGGCGCCTTGATCGGCACGCCCGCGTCCATGAGGGCGAGCGTCGAGCCGCAGACCGAGCCCATGGACGACGAGCCGTTCGACTCGAGCGTCTCGGAGACGAGCCGAATCGTGTACGGGAAGTCCTCGAGCGGCGGCACCATGGGCTCGAGCGCCCGCTGGGCGAGCGCGCCGTGGCCGATGTCGCGACGCTTCGGCCCCCGCATGAACCCGGTCTCGCCGACCGAGTAGGGCGGGAAGTTGTAGTGGTGCATGTAGCGCCGCTCGGACTCGAGCGAGAGGTCGTCGATGCGCTGGCCCTCCTTGGCGGTGCCGAGCGTGAGCAGCGTCATGATCTGCGTCTGGCCGCGCGTGAAGAGCGCCGAGCCGTGTGTGCGCGGCGCGACCGAGACCTCGCAGCTGACCTCGCGGATGTCCTCGGCGCTCCGACCGTCCGGCCGGCGCTTGTCGACGGCGATCTTGCGGCGGACGAGCTGCTTGTAGATCGACTCGGATGCCTTTTTCACGAACTGCTTCGTGAGCGAGTCCTTCACCACGGGGCCCTCGCCTTCGATCGTTGCCGGGCCGACGGGGAACGGCAGCTCGACCGACTCGATGATGCGGTCAAAGAGCAGCTGGCGCTTCGCTGACTTCAGCTCCTTCGAGTCCTGCTCGGCCTCGGTCAAGGCGACGAGGTCGTCCTCGAACTGCTCGCGGACATGCTCCTCGACGGCTTCGAGCCGGATCCGCTCGAGCAGCAGGTTGAGGCTGGAGCGAACCTGGATCTGGCGGACGATGTCCTCCTCGCCCGACTCGACGGTCAGCTCGGGCGCGAGCTCCGACATGAGCTCTTCGACGACGGCGCCTGCCTCACGCAGACCGTCCGCGTCGATCCGCTCGCGGATCCGCTCGACGTGCTGCGACTCCAGCTCGGCCGTGAGCTCGTTGTCGAGCCACCTGGCTTTGCCGGCTCTCGAGCGCAGCTCCTCTTGCGCCTCGCAGAGCTTGACGATCTCGCGCTGGGCGAGCTCGAACGCCTCGAGCATCTCTTCCTCCGGGATCTCCTCGGCGCCCGCCTCGATCATCGTCAGCGCCTCTTTCGTGCCGACGACGATCAGGTCGAGGCTCGACTCCTCCTCGGTCTCCTGCAGCGTCGGGTTGACGACGAGGCGGCCGTCCACGCGCCCGATGCGCACGGCCCCGACCGGGCCGAGGAACGGAAGCGGCGAGATCATCAGCGCCGCCGAGGCGCCGTTGATGCTCAGGATGTCGTGCGGTGTGACGAGGTCGGCCGAGAGGACCGTGCAGATCACCTGCACCTCGTTCCGGAAGCCCGACGGCCAGAGCGGCCGGATCGGGCGGTCGATCATGCGGGCGGTGAGGATCGCGCGCTCCGTCGGGCGGCCTTCGCGCTTGAAGAAACCGCCGGGGATCTTCCCGGCGGCGTACATGCGCTCCTCGACGTCGACGGTTAGCGGGAAGAAGTCCGCGCCCTCGCGCGCCTCCATCCGCCCGGTGGCGGTCGAGAGCACCATCGTCTCGCCCGAACGGACGACGACGGCGCCGTCGGCCTGTTTGGCGAGCTTGCCGCTCTCGAATGTGATCTCTTGCTCGCCGACGGTCACGGAGACCGTGGCGGGCTCGGTAGTCGTAATGGTCATCGTTCCTCCACTTCTTCGTGGAAGGTGGAGGTTTGAGTCAGCCCCGCGTCGCTTCGGAGCTCGCTCAAACTCCCACCTTCCGGCTACGAGCTAACGCCTGAGGCCCAGCTCCTTGATCTGTTCGCGATACCCCTCCAGGTTGCGCTTCTGGAAGTAGTTCAGGAGGCGGCGCCGGCGCCCGACGAGCTTGAGCAGGCCGCGCCGCGAGTAGTGGTCTTTCGGATGCGTGCGCAGGTGCTCCGTGAGCTCGTTGATCCGGGTCGTCAGCAGCGCGATTTGGACCTCCGGCGAACCGGTGTCGGCATCGGACCGGCCGTGCTTGCCGATGATCTCGAGCTTCGCTTCTTTCGTAAGGGTCACTTCGTCTCCTGAATACGGTTCCGCAGTCCCAGCGCGCCGCGGGAAGCACCGCGTGCGGCCGAGGCTGCGGTCTGCGGAAGAGTAGCAGCTAAGCGCTTTTCGGCCAGGTCCGGCGCCTGGCACCAGACCTGGCCTAAGTGTTCACGACCTCCGCGACGTGGCTGAGGATGTGGA
>JBKPFD010000342.1:0-2599 GCA_046729155.1 Actinomycetota bacterium | reverse complement strand
GTTGTCGAAACTATGTGCAACCATCGGTTGCTCTAGATCTAGTAACGCGCAACCGTTGGTTGCGTATTCCCGGCACTAGTGTCGTCCGGAGACGAAGCAACGAAGGAGGAGACGGTGATTCCTGAGCGCATCGAACGAGAGATCCTGATCGAGGCCCCGATCGACGTCGTCTGGGCGGTCCTGACAGAGCCCGAGCACGTCGCCGGCTGGTTCAGCGACTCAGCCGAGATCGACCTGCGCCCTGACGGCGACGCGACGTTCACGTGGCGAGAGCACGGCTCGGCCCTTGCGTGGGTCGAGCGTGTCGAGCCGCCACGCTTCTTCGCCTTTCGCTGGGTCCGCGCTGTCGGCGAGGAGCAGCACAGAGACAACTCGACGCTCGTCGAGTTCACGCTCGCCGACGAGGGTGAACGCACACGCCTGCGCGTCGTCGAGAGCGGGTTCCGGGAGCTCAGTTGGTCGGACGACGCGAAGGCGAGGTACGCGGACGAGAACACACGGGGCTGGCAGCTCGAGCTGGGCGAGCTGCGCGACTACGTGTCAGACCACGTCCATCCAGCCGCTCCGCGATGAGGCGAGGCGGCGGCGACGACGACGAGCTCTGGGCGGCGGTCGCCGACCCTACGCGTCGGAGGCTTCTCGACGCCCTCCTCGCCCACGGCGAGGCGACCGCCACGACGCTCGCCGGCGAGTTGCCCATCACGCGGCAGGCGATAGCGAAGCACCTCTCCGTCCTCGAGCGCGTGGGTCTTGTCGACTCGCGCCGCCTGGGTCGTGAGGTCCGCTACGCCGTCCGGCCGGAACGCCTGGACGCTGCCACCGAGTGGCTTGCACGAGTCGCCGCCGAGTGGGACGACCGGCTCGGGGCGATCAAGCGGCTCGCGGAATCGTCGGCCCGCGAGCGAGGAACGAGTGGAGAGAGAGGGAAGTGAGGATGCTGTATTTGATGGCCGTGCTAGCGGTGTGCGAGCCCATCACGTGACCTGCGTCTCGCCTGTGGATCGACAGGCGGCCGCCGCTGAAGGAGGTGCGCGACTCGCTCACTTTCGCCGGCGGGCTCATGCTCAGAGGGGAGCCGACCTTGCGATCTCCGAGCTCAGCCGGTCGCGCTCTAGGCTGGGTTCATCGACAACGTTCTCTACGACCGAATCGGCGCCGCATACGCCGAGACACGTCGCCCCGACCCGAGGATCGCGCGGGTGATTCGGGCGGCGCTCGGCGACGCCAGGTCCGTCGTGAACATCGGCGCAGGCTCGGGTTCCTACGAACCGACCGATCTCGCGGTCGTCCCGGTCGAGCCGTCCGAGCTCATGATCCGGCAGCGGCCTCCGTCGCTACCACCAGCAGTCCGCGGTGTAGCCGAGGTGCTGCCGCTGCCGGACAAGAGCATCGACGCGGCTCTCGCAGTCCTGACCGCCCATCACTGGGCGGATCGTCGAACAGCGTTCGTCGAGATCCGCCGCGTCGCTCGGAGGCGCGCCGTCTTCTTCACACACGACCCCGATACGACCTTCGGTTGGCTCGACGACTACTTCCCCGGCCTCGCCGGCGCGACAACCTCTCGCTATCCCCAGCTGGTCGAGTTCGAAGCCTTGGGCCGCGTCGCGATCGAGCCCGTGCCGGTGCCCGCCGATTGCACTGACGGCTTCACCGCCGCCTACTGGCGCCGACCGAACGCCTACCTCGACGAAGTCATACGGGCGAACATGTCAACCTTCGCCCTGCTCGACGGCCGGCTCGTGGCCGACGGTGTCGCTCGGCTCGCGCGTGATCTCAGGGATCGCTCCTGGCACAGCCGCTACTCCTCGCTGCTGACCTTGGCCGAGCTCGATGTGGGCTACCGCCTCGTCGTCGCCGAACTCGACTAATTCACCGCTTTCTTAACGAGCGCGCCGATCCTTGCCTCGTCAGCGGCGGTCAACTTCTTCAGCGCGAACGAGGTCGGCCACATGTTGCCTTCGTCGAGGTTCGCCGTTGCGTTGAAGCCGAACGTGGCATACCTCTCCTTGAACTTCGAGGCGGGCGTGAAGTAGCAGACGACCTTACCCTCCTGGGCATAGGCGGGCATCCCGTACCAGGTCCTCGGCGAGAGGGCCGGCGCCGCCTCTTTGATGAGCGAGTGGAGCCGCTCCGCCATGCGGCGATCCGGTTCCGGCATCTCGGCGATCTTCGCGAGCACGTCGCTTTCTCCGGCCGCCCTGTTCTTGTTCGCGCGCGCCTCCGCCTTCAGCTCTTGGGCGCGCTCCTTCATCGCAGCTCGTTCCTCGTCCGTGAATCCCTTGGACGCCTTGCCGCTCGCGGTGGTCCTCTTGGCGGACTTCTGCGTGCCCTTCTGTGCGCTCATCGTTCCTCCTGTGTGGTGGCCATGTTCATCGTGTCTCAATTAGCCGCTGCAGCCGCGCGTCCACGCTCGCGAAACTGGCCTTCGCTCCTTCCTCGACGCCGGCCCGAAGAACCGGCCGGCCTCATCTGACTCACTCGAGGTGCGTCGCATCGCGGGCCGCAATCGCGCGTTCTCGTTCGGCGTCCGTCGTCGTCCGACTGACCCCGGCGGCTGCGTAGGCCTCGTCCTCGTCGAGCGTCTCGCGCTCGAGCAGTG
>JBKPFD010000341.1:0-10639 GCA_046729155.1 Actinomycetota bacterium | reverse complement strand
GCACGCCTGCTCGGAGTGAACGCCGACCGGGTGATCGGGTTCGCCGTCCTCCTCTCCGGCCTGCTCGCGGCCACCGTCGCCGTGATCCTCACTGTGCAGAACCCGTTCGTCGGGCCGGACTTTGCGCTCCGCGAGACGATCGTCGTCCTGGTCGGAGTCGTCGTCGGCGGGATCGACCGCCTCTGGACGGCGACGCTCGGCGGCTTCGCGATCGGCTTCGCGACCGGCCTGATCAACGGCGTGCTGCCGACCGACAAGACCGTCTATCTGCCCTCGGCGGTGTTCGCGCTCGTCATCCTCGTCTTACTGCTCCGGCCGTCGGGCCTCTTTGCGTGGGGACGGAGCGCGAGCGTGGAGCGCGTGTGACGAGCCGACTCGACACGCTCGCGCAGGTGCTCGTCCCCGCCGCGCTCGTCGTGGCCGTGGGGATCGGCGCGACCCTGGTCAGCCCCGCGAACGAGATCTATTTTCTCGACGCCCTCGTCGCCGTCGCGATCGTCGTCGCCATCTACGTCTTCATCGGCAACTCGGGGGTGCTCTCGTTCGGTCAGATCAGCTTCGTCGCAGTCGGCGCCTTCATCGCGGGCGTGATGACGGTTCCGCTGGACTCGAAAGCGGGCGTGCTGCCGCAGCTGTTCCCCGTGCTGCGCGACCACACGATCGGCAACGTGCCGTCGCTCCTCCTCGCGACGGCCGCCGGCGGCGTCTTCGCCTTCCTCGTCGGGCTGCCGCTGATGAGGCTTTCCGGCCTCGCCGCGGGCATCGCGACCCTGGCCGTGCTCGAGATCACGCACAACCTGCTCCGCGAGTGGACGAAGATCGGCCCCGGCGCCACGACGCTCTCGCTCGTCCCGGAGACGACGGGCCCGTTGCAGGCCACGATCGGCGCGCTGGTCGTCGTCGCCGTCGCGTTCGCCTACCAGCGCAGCCGTTTCGGGCGGCTGCTGCGGGCGACCCGCGAAGACGCGGCCGCAGCCCGCGGCGTCGGCGTGAACGTGCACAGCCAACGTCTGTGGGCGTTCACGCTGTCTGGCGCGCTCGCTGCCTTCGCCGGGGGGCTGCTCGTGCACGAGCTGGGCTCGATCACGACCGAGCAGGTGTACCTCGAGCTGACATTCGTGACGCTGGCGATGCTCGTCGTCGGCGGCGTCTCGAGCCTGTGGGGCGCCGTAATCGGCGCGCTTGCTGTCAGCGGGCTGAACTCGTTCCTGATCGAGGCGGAGCAGGGGGTCGACGTCGGACTGACCCTCGACCTGCCGTCGGGGACGCGCTTGATCATCCTCGGCTCGATCATGGCGCTCGTCCTGATCGTACGGCCGGAGGGGCTCACTGGCGGACGCGAGTTGCGGCTGGCCACTCCAAAGCTGAGATCCGCGAGCAAGGCGTAGGCTTCTCGCCGCCGAAGGGGATGGAAGGCATGACCGGACACCACCAGGTGTTCATCTCGTATGCATCGCCCGACGAGCCGACCGCGAGCGCGATCTGCAACGCCCTCGAGGCCGCGGGCATGCGTTGCTGGATGGCCCCGCGAGACGTTCGCCCGGGCCAGCCCTACGCGGCGGCGATCGTGGAAGCGATCGAGACGGTTCGCATGATGATCGTCGTGCTCTCGGTGTCAGCGAACGAGTCGCAGCAGGTGGAGCGCGAAGTCGAGCGTGCCGGCAACGAGAAGATCGTCTTCCTGCCTTTCCGGATCGACGACGCCCCGATGTCGAAGTCCCTCGAGTTCTTCCTGTCCGCCCCGCATTGGTTCAACGCCACGCCGCCTCCGGTGGAGAACCACCTCCCACGACTGGTCTCGGTTGTTCGGGACCGGCTGGAGACCCCGGTTCCTCCGCCGCAACCGACGCCACCACCGACCCCAATACCACCGCAACCACACCCTGTCGACGTCGGAATGGCGTCTCTCATCGCGCTGGTCGGTGCCGCGCTGCTCGCCGTGGGCGTAGTCGTGCGATGGGACAACGGAAACTCCTTCCTCCAGAACTCGTTCGGCGGCAACGCGCCGAACGGCGGGGCTTTCACGTCACTTGCCCCGATCGCCATCGTTCTCGGGTCGGTGCTGGGCTCGGCGCTCCTGCGGTTCGGCCGAACACAGATGCTCGGTGCCGGCCTTCTGCTCGGATTCGGATTCGCGGGAGCCGCGAAGTACATCAGCGTCGCCTGGGCCGCTTGGGACGCCTCCGCGGGAGTGTTGCTCGGCGTGTTGGTCGCCCTCGCCGGAGCCGGCCTTGTGCTCGGGGTCGGGTTCCGCGCCGGACGGTCGGAGCTTTCAGGCCACCCGCAGAGACCATCCGCAGCGATGACCGCCTTAGCCCTCGTCGGAGCGGCGTTGATCATCGTCGGGACCGCGATTCCCTTCAACACGGGCGGGCCCGACCTTCCCGCCGACCAGGTAATCCTCGAGCGCTCGTCACAGGAGGCGTTCGATCCGATCGCCACCGCACTCGCGATCGCAGTTTGTGGTCTCCTCATGCTCGTCCCGCGGGGGCGGACGCTATGGCCTGTGGCCCTGATGGCCCTCGGGGTCGCGAGCGCCCTCTTGTGGGTGCGCTACATCGGCATCCCGGCAATCGAGAGCGAGAGGATCGCCCAGCCGGCAGCCGGAGGTTTCGTCGGATTGCTCGGCGCCGTCATTGCCTTCGTCGGCGGCTGGCTCGGATATCGCAAGACATCCTGAACGTCGCTCTTCCGTCCGATAGGGTCCCCGAAGAAGCCAGGCAGGGGAGGAGGACTTATGAAGAAGAGCCGTATCACGGCGGCGTTTTTCGTCGCCGCCTTTGGCGTGCTCGCGTTCGCGACGGGGACCGCGAACGCCGGCACGGGCGGGATCGCCCCGCTCAGACCGCAGGTAAGCAAGCCGGTCGCGTTCGACATCTCGCGCCCGCTTCGTGAGATGGCGGCGATTCCAGCCGATCGCGGCGCCGGAGTCAGCCGCGCACTAGCCGAGCGTGGCGCCGGCCCGGTCGGCAACCGCAATTACACGCGAGACGGGGCGCTGCAACGCGGCGGAGCCCTCGCACCGAATGCGATGCCCTCGCCGCTACTCTCGTTCGAGGGCCCCAACCAGGAGGACAACTTCCGGACGCAGGCACGCCGGGTCAATCCGCCGGACCCGGTCGGCGACGTCGGGCAGCACCACTACGTCGCCATGGTCAACCTGACGTTCGCGATCTACAGCAAGACGGGAGCCGTGCTCTATGGCCCGGCCGCGATCGGGAGCCTCTGGCAGGACTTCCCCGTCACGGACTGCGCCGGGGGGAACGGCGACCCAATCGTCGTCTACGACGAGATCTCGAACCGCTGGATCCTCACCCAGTTCACGCTTCAGGGGCCGGAGTATTGGAACTGCGTCGCCGTCTCGACGACCGATGACCCGCTCGGCTCGTACGCGCGGTATGCCTTCTCGACGGGAGAGTGGTTCCCGGACTACCCGAAGTACGGCCTCATGCCGAACGGGCTCTACATCACGACCCGCGAGTTCGGGCCGCTGGAGACCGACTACCGGATCGGCATCTATGCCATCGATCGGCACGCGCTGGTGGAGGCGCAGCCCGACCCGACGGTCGTCGCCTTCTACCTCACGGACGGCATCGACCCGCTCTACCGGCTCGGAGACGGACTGCTTCCGGCGGACCTCGACGGGAAGAAGCACCCGCCGGCCCACAGCCCGGAGTACTTCGCCGGGACGATGGACGACGGTGCGTTCTACGGGGCGCCGCGCGACGCGATCAACTGGTTCGGCGCGGACGTCGACTTCAGCCATCCGGACGACTCGACGTTCGGGCTGATCGCGGAGCTGCCGACGGCGCCGTTCGACTCGATCTATCCGTGCGCGCCGGGGAGCCGCGATTGCCTCCCGCAGCCGGGCATCGTCAATCCGGAGCAGTACCTCGACATCCTGTCGTACCGCCAGCGGCCGACCTACAGGCTGCAGTACCGCAATCTCGGCACCCACGAATCGCTGGTCACGACGCAGTCGGTCGAGGCGAGGCCGAACCAGGCCGGCATGCGCTGGTACGAGATCCGCAGCCCGCAGGATCCCGTCATCTACCAGCAGGGCACGTACGCCCCGAACGACGGCGTGCACCGCTGGATGGGCAGCGTGGCAACGGACAGGAAGGGCAACATCGCGCTTGGCTACAGCGTCGTCAACGGCACGACCGTCTACCCGGGCATCCGCTACGCCGGACGCCTGGCGGGTGATCCGCTTGGCGAGCTGTCGCAGGGCGAGGCGGTCATGCAGGCCGGAAGCGGCGTGCAGTTGACGGTCAACTCACGTTGGGGCGACTACACGTCGCTCAACGTCGACCCGAAGGACGACTGCACCTTCTACTACATCAACGAGTACTACACGCTGGCGTCGCAGCAGACGTCTGCGGCAGGCTGGCTGACGCGCATCGGGGCGTTCAGGTTCCCCGGCTGTCGCTAGAACAAGCCAAATTGAGCGTTCACGGGCCCGCTTCGGCGGGCCCGTGGCGTTTCATCTCGCGAGGCCGGGGTACGCTCCTTCATGGTGAAGCGAGCCCTGGTTATCTGCGGGGTCCTAGCCTCACTGGCCCCAGTAGCAGCGTCGCAGTCGGCGCCCCCGCCCGCGGCGCTCCTGACGTACTCGGCAACGCAGGCGCAGGGGATCTGCATCGCCCAGCCGAACGGGACCCGGCGCCTGCGGGTGACGGGCAGGTTCGACGACCGCGGAGCAGCGTGGAGTCGCGACGGCAAGTTCGTCGCGTTCGTGCGGACGACGGCGGGGCAGTCGCGGATCGTGATCGCCGACGCGCGCAACCGGATCATCCGCCGCTTCGAGCCGGCGACGGCCGTCGCGGACCCGACGTGGGCCCCCGACGGACGGCGCCTCGCCTACAGCGCAGGCGCACCGGTGCCGCGCATCGTGATCGCGAGCCGCCAGGGCCAGGTGCTCTCCACGCTGCCGACCGGGCGGAACGCGGCGACGACGCCCGCGTGGTCGCCGAACGGGCGCGAGATCGCCTACACCGACAAGCTCGACCTCGACCAGCAGCGCGCGATCAGCCGGATCTATGCCATGAACGTCGACGGGACCGGCAAGCGGCTGATCGCCTCGCCGGCCCGAGAGCCCGCGTGGGCCCCCGACGGGTCGAGGGTGGCGTACGTGGCCTTGGAGTCGGCCACCTCGGAGACCGGGCACGTCGCCGTCGCGACGGCGAGCGGCGCGACCCCGCGCCGGATCACGTCGAGCGCCGAACCGGAGTCCGGGCCGTCCTGGTCGCCGCGCGGCCGCCTGATCACGTTCGCGCGCGGGATTGGTGCCGCCAGCGTGATCTACAGCATCCGGCCCGACGGCGTCGGCGAGCGGCTCCTCGTCCGTTCGAGCAGGTACGGCGCCGCCGATCCGGCCTGGCGGCCGCCGGTCGCGCTGCCGACGGCGCGGCGCGCCGCCTGCTAGCTAGCTGTACCGCTCGATAAAGGCGAGGACTCGTGCCCACGCGTCCTCCGACGCGTCGGCGAAGTCCTCCTGCTTGCGGTCGAAGAAGCTGTGCGGCGCGCCGTCGTAAGTGACGAGCTCGTGCTCGACACCGGCCGCGTCGAGCGCCCGATCGAGCTCGTCGACGTCTTCCGCGGGAATCCCCTCGTCGGCGCCGCCCATCAGGCCGAGGATCGGCGCCTCGATCTCACCGGCCCGCTGAACCGGTCCCGGTGAGCCGTCCTGCCCGCGGCCCGGTCGGCCGTAGAAGCCGATCGCCCCGGCGAGACGGTGTCCCTCGGCGGCGGCGAGCCACGACTGGCGGCCGCCGAAGCAGAAGCCGACCGTGAAGATCGAGCCGGCATGAGGGCGTAGCCACTCGACGGCTGCCGCGACGTCGGCCTGCACTCCCTCCGGCGTCGTCTGCGCGACGTGCTCCCTGTACTCGAAGTCCTCGCCGCGCTTGGCGACGCCCGCGGTCCGGCCGAAGTAGTCGATCGCGACCGCGGCGATTCCCCGCTCGCCGAACCGGAGCGCGAGCTCCTCGTAGAAGCGGAACAGGCCGCGGACGTCAGGCAGGATCACCACGCCCGCCGCGGCGGGCTCGTCGGGAAGCGCCGCGAAGGCGGCGAAGCGGGCCCCGTCGCGAGCCTCGAGTTGGAGATCCTCGTGCGACCCGGCCCCGCCTGAGATCACGGGGATAGGCGGCACCGAGTCGTACTCGAAGCACACGACGGGGCGAAGATACCGCTATGCGGCGAGGTCGAGCTCGGCTGGGTCGCCGAGCTCCTCGGCCAGCGCGGCCAGCGCGTCCGCTTCGAGCTGGCGGACACGCTCGCGCGAGATGCCGAGCTCCTTGCCGATCGTCTCGAGCGGCTTCGGATCGCCCTCGAGGCCGAAACGCAGCTCGATCACGCGGCGCTCCCGCTCCGGCAGGCGCGCAACGGTCGCGCGGATCGCACCGCGCTCGAGCGAGCTCATCGCCTCGTCGGCGGGATCGTCCGCGCTCGAGTCCTGGAAGAGATCGCCGAGCTCGGCCTCCTCCTCCGAGCCGACGCGCTGGTTTAGCGAGACGGGGGCATCGGCCGCGTCCAGCGCCTCGTCGACGTGCTTTGGCGCAAGCTCGGCCGCCTCCGCCAACTCCTCGCGCGTCGGCTTGCGCCCGAGCTTGGCCTCGAGCTCACGGCCGACGCGGGCCAGCTTCTGCCGGCGCTCGTTGACGTGCGTCGGCACGCGAATCGTCCGCGCCTGGTTCGAGATCGCGCGCTGGCAGGCCTGCCGGATCCACCAGGTCGCGTAGGTCGAGAACTTGAAGCCGCGCCGCCAGTCGAACTTCTCGACCGCACGGTTCAGCCCGATGACCCCGTCCTGGACCAGGTCGAGCAACGGGACGTCCCGGCTCTGGTAGCGCTTCGCGATCGAGATCACGAGGCGCAGGTTCGAGTTGATCATCCGCTCCTTGGCTGCGGCGTCGCCGCGCTCGATGCGCTTCGCGAGCGCCACCTCCTCCGCCGCGGTGAGCAGCGGGTAACGGCCGGCCCGGTTCATGAACAGGGTCAGCGCGTCGACCGAGCCGGACGGCAGCTGGCCCTCGACGGGCTCGCGCTCCGGGACGGCGACGTCGACCTCACGGGCCTCGAGCTCCGCGCGAAGCTCAGCGAGCTCCTCGTCGTCGAGGTCGTGCTCGGCGGCGAACGCGTCCAGCGCCGTCTCCTCGATCGTGCCGCGGTCCTCCGCGTCCTCGAGGAAGGCCTGGAGCGGCTCTTCGACAATCGTGCTCAAAAACGTCTCTCCTTTCTCTCTGCGAGTCGCCGGCGACGCTCGAAGCGCTCGATACGGCTGCCGCTCCGCGCGGCCCGCTCGACCCCGGTGTAGGCCGGGTGGCAGTTCGAGCAGACGTCGACGACGAGCTCGCTCCGGTTCGAGCGAGTGGTGAATGTGTTGCCACACGACGTGCAACGGACTGTTGTGAGCATGAGCTCAGGGTGAATCTGCTTCAGTGAAATCGCCTCCTTCTCTGGTGGGGGCGTGCAGGCCTCGCCGGCCGCACTGCCCTCGCAGTGATGAAAACGCTTTGTGGCGGCTGGGTATTCCCCGGGAAGAGCTCCGTGACCGGCGCTCGTTCAAGGAGATAAGCGATGTTCTCGGACCTGCTCAACCTCATCACCGGATCGCCCTGGACGTACGCGATCATCGTCGCCGTCGCGGCCTTCGACGCGCTCTTTCCGCTCGTCCCGAGCGAGGCGACCGTGATCACGGCGGGCGTGCTGGCGGGGCTCGGCGAGCTGAGCATCGCCCTCGTCATCGCGACGGGCGCCGCCGGAGCCCTGATGGGAGACACCACCGCCTATGCGGTGGGGCGGGTGAGCGGCAACCGCTTCGAGTGCAGGCTCGCGCGCAGCCCGAGGGTGGCGCGCCGTCTCGACTGGGCGGGCTTGGCGCTCAGGCGCCGCGGCGGCCTGCTCATCTTCGGAGGGCGGTTCATCCCGGGTGGGCGGACGGCGGTCACCGTGACCGCCGGCCTGACCCGGATGCGCACGCCCATCTTCGTCGCCTTCGCGGCGCTGGCCGCGATTGCGTGGGCCTCGTACGCGGGGCTCCTCGGGTACTTCGGCGGGCGCACATTCGAGGAGCATCCGTGGCTCGCGCTCGCCGTCGGCCTCGGGCTCGCCGCGCTCGTCGCCGTCGTGATCGAGGCAGTGCGAAGGCTGCGGCACGCCTAGCGCACGGCAAGCTTCTTTCCGGGGTTCAGCAGGTCCTTCGGGTCGAACGCGCGCTTGACCTCCGCGTGCAGCTCGAGCGCGCGCGGCCCCCAGACGCGTGCGAGCTGACCGCCCTTCGCGATGCCGACGCCGTGCTCGCCGGAAACGGAGCCGCCAAGTCGCGCCGCGAGCGCGAACAGCTCGTCGGCGGCGGCTTCGGCGCGCGCGAGCTCGCCCGCGTCACCGGGTGTGACCAGGAACGTCGAGTGCAGGTTCCCGTCGCCGGCGTGTCCCCACGAGCAGGCGACGAGGTCGCGGCGACGCCCGATCGCAAGCGTCTCCTCGATCGCCTCGGCGAGCCGGTCGAAGGGCACGACGATGTCCTCGCTGACCTTGCCGCCGCGGCCCGCGGTGACCGCGAGCGAGACCCCGCCGCGCCAGCGCCAGAGCTCGGCGACGGCCCGGGCGCCCTCCGGCGCGTGCACGTCGACGGCGTCCTCGCGGAGCACCTCGATGAGCTCCGCACGCAGCCGCGCGGCCTCGTCGACCGACCCGTCGGCCTCGGCGAGCACGAGAAAGCCCGCGCCGGACGGAACTCCGTGCGGGAATGCAGCGCCGGCCAGCTCGAGCGTCGGCCCGTCCAGGTACTCGAGCGCCGCGACGGCGAGCCCGTTGCCGACCACGCGCTCGAGCGCCGCGCAGCCGGGCCCCGTCCCCTCGTAGAACGCGGCGACGGGGAGCGCGGCCTCCGGGGCCGGAATCAGCTTCAGCCACGCGGCGGTGATGACGCCGAGGGTCCCCTCCGAGCCGATGAGCAGGCTCTTCAGGTCGTAGCCGGCCACGTCCTTGCGGAACGGCCCGCCGACCGAGACGAGCTCACCCGGTGGAACGACGGCCTCGAGGCCGGTCACCCACGCACCGGTCGTGCCGTACTTGAACGCGTGCGGCCCGCCCGCGTTCGTGGCGATGTTGCCGCCGATCTGCGACTGCTCCGCGGCGCCCGGGTCCGGCGGGAAGAGCAGGCCGCTCTCGCGCGCGATCCGCCCCACCTCGGCTGTGGGGACGCCGGCCTCCACGTGCATCCGCCACAGGAGCGGCTCGAACGACCGCAGGTTCCTCAGCCGCTCGAGCGAGAGGACGACGCCGCCGTCGAGTGGCACGGCCCCCGCCGCGTAGCCGGTCCCGCCGCCGCGCGGGACGATCGGCACGTCGTGCTCGTAGCACCAGGCGACGACACGCGCGACCTCCTCGGCGGTCGACGGCAAAGCGACTGCCTCGGCGCGGCCGGTGATGCCTCGGCGCTCGGTCTCGTCGGCGAGGTACGCGGCGGGCGGCGGCGCGAGGACGGCGCCCGCCCCGAGCAGGGCCTCCAGCTCGGAGGCTGAAGCGGCCCTCAGGGCCGGACCGAGGCCTCGGACTCGGGATCGAAGAAGTGCAGCCGCTTCGCGTCGACGGCGATGTCGACCTCGTTCCCGGTGCGAACGCCGCTCCGCGGTTCGAACGACGCGGAGAACCAGGCGCCCTGGTGGCCGATCAGCGGCACCTCCTCGAGCCCGTGCTCTCCGGTCGCGGCCTCGATCCCGGCCGTCCTGGCGGGAGGCGCATCGACTGCGAAGTGGACGAGCAGGCTGGCGCCCAGGGCCTCGATGCGGTCGATCGTGGCGCGCAGATTCGTGTCTGAGCCATCGCCGCCTGCCGACTGGTGCAAGTCCTCGGGCCGAACGCCGAGGATCACGGTCTTGTCGCGCCACTTCTCGAGCTGCTGCTCCTTGGCGACGTCCTCCGGAATCGGGATCTCCGTCTCGCCGAGCCTCGCGAAGAACTGCCCGTCGCGTGCCGCGATCGTCGCCTGGGCCAGGTTCATGGGCGGCGAGCCGATGAAGCCGGCGACGAAGAGGTTCGCCGGCTTGTCGTACACGTCTGTCGGGTGGCCGACCTGCTGGAGGACGCCGTCGCGCAGGACGGCGATCTGGTCGCCCATGGTCATCGCCTCGACCTGGTCGTGGGTGACGTAGACCGTCGTCACGCCGAGCCGCTTCTGCAGCGCCTCGATCTCTCCACGCATCTGGACGCGCAGCTGCGCGTCGAGGTTCGACAGCGGCTCGTCCATCAGGAAGGCCTGCGGTTGGCGGATGATCGCGCGGCCCATCGCGACCCGCTGGCGCTGGCCACCCGAGAGCTGCTTCGGCCGGCGGTCGAGCAGCTCCTCGAGCCCGAGCAGCTCCGCCGTCTCCTTGACCCGCTGGCGGATCTCCTTCCGCGGACGGCGGCTGAGCTTGAGCGTGAAGCCGATGTTCTGCGCCACGGTCATATGCGGGTAGAGCGCGTAGTTCTGGAAGACCATGGCGATGTCGCGATCTCGCTCCAGCACGTCGTTCATCCGCTTGTCGCCGATGTAGAGGTCGCCGGAGCTGATCTCCTCCAGACCGGCGATCATCCGCAGCGCGGTCGTCTTCCCGCAGCCGGAGGGACCGACGAGCACGAGCAGCTTCTG
>JBKPFD010000340.1:0-7623 GCA_046729155.1 Actinomycetota bacterium | reverse complement strand
GTCCTCTTCCTCGTCGCTCATGTCGGCGTTCTCGCGGAGCCAGGACCGGAAGCGCTCGATCGGATCGCGCTTGGCCCACTCCTCGAAGAGCTCCTTCGGGACGTAGAACGCGTCGTCGTGGACGGCGTGGCCCTCCATGCGCAGGGTGAGCGACTCGATCAGCGTCGGACCGCCGCCCTCGCGGGCCTTCTCGATCGCGCGCTTGGCCTCGCGGTAGACGGCGAGCACGTCGGTCCCGTCGACGACGACGCCTTCGAAGCCGTAGGCCTGCGCGCGGTCGGCGAGCGTCTCGCACGCGTACTCGAGATGGGTCGGCGTCGAGTACGCCCACTGGTTGTTGTCGCAGATGAAGACGACCGGCAGGCGGCGCACTCCGGCGAGGTTCATCCCCTCGTGGGCGTCGCCGCGCGCGGACGCGCCCTCGCCGTACCACCCGACCGCGACACGCTTCTCCTCGCGGATTCGGAAGGCGAGCGCGCAGCCGACGGCGACCGGCAGCATCGCCGGCAGGTGGCTGACCATCGCGATCAGCCCGAGGTTCGCGTCGGCCATGTGCACGTTGCCGTCGCGGCCGCGCGTCGGGCCGTCGACGCGGCCCATGTACTGCGCGAAGATCCGCCAGGGCTCGACCCCGCGCGTGACGTGGACGCCCATGTCGCGGTGGAGCGGCGTGCCGACGTCCTCGGGGCCCATCGCGGTCGCGACACCGACGGACGACGCCTCGTTCCCCCGTCCCGTGTAGAACGAGCCCGGGATCTTGCCCTGCTTGTAGAGGATGTGGCCGCGCTCCTCGATCCCGCGCGTGATGAGCATCTGGCGGTAGATGCCGAGGAGGTCCTCGCGGTCGAGACCGGCCTCGCGGATCTCGTGGAGCGAGCCGACCGGCTCGGCTTCTCTGGCGACGGCCACGCTACGCGTCCAAGGATGAGTGGGATGCCATACGCGGAACGACGACTACCACGATGCCAGCACTCTAACTACTGGGCCTGCGTGCGCAGCGTAGGCTCCCGCGCGATGGAGCCGGTGCCCGACGAGCTGCCTCTCGGTCGGCTCGAAGCGTTCAGCGACGGCGTCTTCGCGATCGCGATCACGGTGCTCGTGCTCGAGCTGGGCGTGCCCGCGAACGCCGAGGAGCACCTCCTCGAGTCGATTCTCGACCAGTGGCCCTCCTACCTCGCGTACGTGACGAGCTTCTTCACGATCGGCGGCGTGTGGCTACAGCACTCGGCGATCACTCACGCGCTTCGCACTGCCGACGCAACGCTCTCCCGCCTGAACCTGCTCGTCCTCCTGCTCACGTCCTTTCTCCCCTTCCCGACGAAGCTCGTGGCCGAGTACGTCGGCGAGCGCAAGCCGGAACGAATTGCGGTCATCTTCTACGGCCTGACGCTGCTCGCCCTCGCGTTCGCGCTGACCGCCTTCGTCCGCTACGCGGCCGAGCACCGCCGCCTCGTGAAGGACGAGATCGAGGCCGAGGCAGTCGAGGCGGCGCGCGTTCACCAGCCGAGCTTTCTCCTGTACGGGGTCGGCATCCTCGTCGGTCTCGTCCTGCCCACCGTCGCGGTTGGCCTGTACCTCCTGACGGCGCTGTACCTCGGCATTCCGGCGCGAACACTCCGTCGACTGCTGCGTCGGCCTACGCATCGCGACGGGTCGCCGTAGGCGAATCTGCGACCGGGGAGACGGATAGGGTCCGCAGGGATGGAGGGGCACGGCACGAGACGGGAGCTGCTCCTCCCGATACGGACCGTTCTCGTCGTGGCAGCCGCGGTCGCCGTCCTGGCGGCCTTCGTCGCGATCGGCAGCACGTTCCTGATCGTCTTCCTCGGGATCTTCCTCGGGCTCGTCTTCGAGTACCCCGTGCGCTTCGTCATGGCGAGGACCCGGTGGTCACGCGGGCTCGCGGCGACCGTCACGGTGATCGGGACGGCGCTCCTGGTGACGGTCCTCGCCCTGCTCTTCCTCGTCCCGATCGTCGGTTCGGTCCGGGACTTCGTGCAGGAGCTGCCGGAGACCGTCGAGAAGCTGCGCTCCTCCGGCGAGCTCGACTGGCTCGGCGATACGGGTGCAGCGGAAAACGTCCAGGAGGGAGCGGACAAGGCCTCGGCGTCGATTCCGAACGCGATCTCGGAGACCCTCGGCATCGCGGGAAGCTTCTTCTCCGTCTTCCTCGCCGCGTTCACGATCCTCTTCATCTGCCTCTTCTTCATCAGCGACGTCGAGAACCTCAAGCGGGCGCTTGCGAGCGTCCTCATGCCCGGCGAGGACGAGCGCTGGCTCGGCGTGTGGGAGCGGGTGACGGAGTCCGTCTCCCGGTGGGCGATCGGCGTTGTCGTGATCGCGGCGATCGCAGGCACGACGCAAGGGGTCACCGCCTGGCTGCTCGGCTCGAGCTTTGCGCTCGCCCTGGGCGTGATCGCGGGGCTCCTCGACATGATCCCCAACATCGGGGCGACGATCGCGGGCTTCGTCCTCGTGCCGACGCTCTGGGCCGAACAGGGCGTCGTCGCCGCCGTGATCATGCTCGTCGTCGTCCTCGTCTACCAACAGGTCGAGAACAACATCCTCACGCCGAAGATCCAGGGCCGCGCTGTCAATCTCTCGGGGTTCTTCATCATCGTCGCCGTCACGATGTTCGGGGCGCTGCTGGGAGTGCTCGGGGCCCTGACTGCCGTGCCGCTCGCGGCGACGATTCAGATCTTCGTCCAGGAGCTGACGAAGGCCCGGCGGGAGCGGGTGGCGGCCGCACGCACCGCGGGGTAGCGGCGCGCTCCCGGCGAGGTTGGGGAAAGGTGACGCGCCGCGACCCCGAGCTCGAGCCGATGCCACTCGACCCGCGGGTCGAGCGGGCCGTGCACTGGATGCGGGAGCACATTCCGGGCACGAACCCCGGCCTCGCCGCGCTCGAGCGCGAGACGACGGCCGGGGGCACGCTCATCGCCGGCGGCCTTGCTTATCGCCTCTTCTTGTGGCTCGTCCCCTTCGGCCTCGTCGTCGCTGCGATAGCGAGCTTCTGGCAACGCTCGGATCCGGACGGCCTCGAGAGCTCCGCGCGCCGCTTCGGGCTGAGCGCGGCTGCTGCGCAAACGGCGACCCAGGCCATCCAGCAAGGCGCGCACGGGCGCTGGTACTTCCTCATCGTCGGGCTCGCGCTGCTGTTTTGGTTCTCGGTGGGCGCCGTCCGCGCGCTCAGGCTCGCTCATCGCGTGGCGTGGAGGACCCCGGCCGAGAAGCTCCGGCATCCGGTCAACGCCGGCATCGTCTTCACGCTGGCCATGACCGGCGCCATCGCCGTGACGGGCGCGGCTCAGTGGCTCCGCGAGGAGGTCGGGACCGCTGGCCTGCTCGTGACGCTCCTGCTCGTCGTGGTCTACGCGGCCGGCGTGCTCGGGGCGATGCTCCTCCTTCCGCACCGCGACGCGCCTTGGACCGCATTGATTCCGGGGGCCGTCCTCGTGGGCCTCGGCATCCAGGGTCTCAACCTCTTCACCGCCTTCTACCTCGCCCCGAAGCTCGGCCGCTCCTCGCAGCTCTACGGCTCGCTCGGCGCGGCCACGGTGATCCTGCTCTGGCTCTACATCATCGCCCGCCTGATCACGCTCTCGGCGTTTCTGAACGCGACGCTCTGGGAGCGGCGGCAGCCGACTCGGGGGTGAGCCCTGTCAGCCGAACAGGCGGCGCTCGCCGGCGTCGAACCGGGCGTGGACCAGTGAGCCGACCGCGGATGCGCGCGCGAAGGGGCCGAGCGCGAGATCGCGGTGCTCGTCCGCAGCCGCGAGCTCGAGGCGGCAACGCTCAGCGGACAGAAGCGGCGCGATGATCGTGTGCTTCCCGAGGCTCGCCGCCTTTCCCCTGGCCGGGCGGATGCCGGATGCATCTGTGCCGGCGACCGGGATGAGCCTGCTCCGCAGGAGCAGCGGAGCCATGTCCCACACGAGCACATCGCTGACCCAGTGCCCGTACCCGGACGTCCATTGGTGCGACAGGCCGTCGAGCTCGCCCTCCGCGACGCGGATCTTCCCTTTGAAGACTCCAGGCCGACCTTTGACGGCGCGGCGGCGGCCGACAACGAGCATGACGAGGCCCAGCATCGCCGCGGCGTTGAGCGCGAGCAGCGCAAACAGGGCGACGTTCATACGCGTCCAGCGGCGCGGGGGGCGCTCGGCTGCTTTTCCACCTCGTTGCAATCGTCCGCCGAGGCCGGGTGAGCCGTCATCACCCCTCTGACCCGTACATCCGGGTGACCTGCGGGGGACTCTTCGCTAGATCAGCTTCAGCTCTTGCGCGCGCGCAACCGCCTCTTCCTTCGTCGAGGCGTCCAGCTTGCGGTAGATCGTCCTCGTGTGCGTCTTGACCGTGTTGTAGGCGATGTAGAGCTCGCGGCCGATCTCGGGCTTCGTCAGGCCCGCTGCGAGCAGGCGCAAGATAACGAGCTCGCGGTCGCTGAGCTCCTCGCCGGCCAGGACGGGGCGGCGGACGCCGGCCTGAAGCCGGCGCCCCGTGTCATCTAGCAGGGCGGCGACGATGCCGACGTCCTCCAGCCCGTCCACTTCGAGCTGGGCGGCGTCCAGCGTCTCCCTGGCGCCGTCCAGCTCCCCACGAGCGAGGCGCGCTCGCGCCAGCAGCACGAGCGCATGCGCGTGACACACGGTCGCCCCCTGACTCGCGTGCAGTTGCGTCCCTCGCTCGATCTCTGCCTCGGCTTCGGCGAGAGCGCCCTCGGCTCCCAGCGCTACGCCCAGGGCCAGATGGCCGGTGCCTGCCGAGGCGACCTCGCCCAACCCGCGCTCCTCGAGCATCGCCAGAGAGCGGCGGGCGAGCAGCTCGCCACGGTCGACGTCTCCGCGGTCGAGCTCGATCAGGGCGAGGTACGCGGTGATGCTCGCGGTCGCCTGCGGAGCGTCCTCTCTAGTCTCCAACAGCGCTTCCTCGAGCACTTTGCCTGCCGTCGTCGCCTGGCCGCTCAAGTAGAGAGCCTGGCCGTATCCGAGCAGCGCTTCTAGACGCCATTCCGTGTTCTTTTCCGAATGGTCCACCGCCCAGCGTCCCGCCTCGACCGCGAGCCTCACGTTGCCGAGGAGGAAGAGAGCGCGGACCGTCGCCACGCCGAACTCGAGGGAAGGCATCGAGTTGGCGAGCGCCCCCTCGTACGATCCGCGCTCGGCGACGCGCAACCAGGCCTCGACCGTCTCGGTCGAGGCCTTGAGCAGGCTGAGCGTCATGGCTCGGATTACCGCGAGCTGTGGGTCGGCGACCGCGTCGTCCCAGCTCAGCGTTTCCAGCCAGCGTTTCAAGGTGAGGATGCGGCCGCTCTGGACGAGGTCGCGTGCGTGGCGTGCGATCAGCTCGCTCGCACGCGGCACGTCTCTAGCGCCGATCGCGTGCGTGGTCGAGGCCTCGACGTCGCCGTGCCGTTCGAACCACTCGGAGGCGCGTGTGTGCAGCACCGGGACGAGCTCCGGCTCTGCGTCTACGAGCTCGCGGCGCAGGACGTCGCCGAAGAGCTGGTGGTACCGGAACCATTCTCGCCGCTCGTCGAGCGGGACGAGGAAGAGGTTCTCGTGCTCCGCCTCCGCGAGCAGGCGCCTCGAGCCGGTCGACGCACAGACCGCGTCGCAGAGCGGAGCCGAGAGGCGCCCGAGGAGCGACGTGTGCCGCAGGAAGGCGCGCATCTCGTCGGAGAGGCCTTCGAGGAGGTCGTGCTCGAGGTAGTCGAACACGTACCGGTTGTCGCCGGCGAGCCTCTGGATCAGCGCGCGGCCGTCGGGCGAATGCTTGAGCAGCAGCGAGGCGAGATGGACACCGGCCGGCCAGCCTTCGCAGCGCTCGACCAGCGTCGCCACGTCTTCAGCGGGGAGGGGTGAGCCGAGCACCGCCTCGACGATGCGGCCCGCCTCGTCGTCGTCGAGCCGCAGCTCGTCGGCTCCGATCTCCAGGAGATGTCCGTGTGCGCGCAGCCGACCGAGGGGCAGTCGCGGCTCGGAGCGCGAGGCGATCACGAGCTGGACGTTGACCGGCAGGTGCTCGAGGAAGAACTCGAGCGACGCGTCGAACAGCTCGTTGTCCGCGAGCTGGTAGTCGTCGAGGACGATCACACGTTCCCCCGGCAGCTCGGCAAGCGCCTCGAGCAACGGGGGCAGGACGCCGTTCACCAGGTTGTTGGGATAGAGCAGCTCGACGCTGGTCGGTCGCGGCCCGTCGAGCTCCGGCGCGGTCTCGCGGATGGCCCAGATCAGATGCGCCCAGAGCCGGACTGGATCGACGTCGTCGTGGTCGAGCGTGAGCCAGGCGAACGAGCGGTCCCCCGCCTGCTCCCGTCGCCACTCCGCCAGGAGGGCCGTCTTTCCGTAGCCGGGTGGGGCGCACACGAGGGTGAGAGCGTGCTCTCGCGCCGAATCGAGGAGCTCGAGGAGGCGCGGCCGCGCCACGTGTCGCGACGACACGCGCGGTGCTTGCAGCTTCGAGCTGAGGAGGAGCTGGCGAGCGGGCTTTTCGACCGTCCACGGCTGCGGCTCTGCGACCGTCTGCTCCTTCGCGACGGGCCGCGAGAAGATGGGCAGCCTGCGGGACGCGGAATCCCCCACGAAAACCAGTATCCCGCCCGTTCCAGGCTCCGCGCAATTGGCCGAACATCGCGTTTTCTCGTGCGACATTCGGACGAGCACGGCCTACGTCGCTTGGCCGACTCAGGCTCGAGTTCGGTAACTTCCTGCGTAGGTCCCCCCTGCGGTTGAAATAGCCGAAAGGCGCTGCCGTGAGCGATTCCCAAGCCTCGTCCCTTACTCTGCGCCTACGGCGACCGGTGGCTCCGGCGCTGCGCTGGCCGTCGCCGAGATTCGTCGCCGGCGTCGTCGCCCTCGGAGTCGCGTACTTCGCGGCCGCGAAGCTCGGGCAGACGCTGCGCTACACCGCGTCGGTGTCGGCCATCTGGCCCCCGGCGGGCCTCGGCATCGCAGCGCTCTACCTCTGGGGGCTCCGCTGGTGGCCCGGCATCTTTCTCGGCGAGCTGCTCGTCAACGGCCAGCTGCTCGTCGACCACATCTCGCTTCCGCTCGGCAGCCTGGCGGGGCAGCAGGCCGGGAACATGGCCGAGATCATCGTCGGCGCCTGGCTGCTGCGCCGCCTGATCGGTGCCCAGGCGAGGCTCGATCGGGTCGAGCAGGTCGGCGGGATGATCCTCGCGGCCGGGACGGCGACCGCGATCAGCGCGACGGTGGGGTCGATCTCGATGCTGGCGGGCGACGTCATCGACTTTTCGGAGCTGCCGACGTTCTGGCGGACGTGGTTCCTCGGCGACACGTGCGGGGCGCTCGTCGTCCTCCCGCTCATCCTCACGTGGCGCGACCCCGGCGCCGCCTGGCGCCGACTACGGACTGCGGAAGGCGCTCTCATGATCGCGTCGGTGGCCACGCTCGCGGCGCTGGCCGTGACGAGCTCGGCGCCGGTGCTGTATCTGACCTTTCCCGCGCTCATCTGGGCCGCCTTCCGGTTCGGGCCGCCCGGCGCGACGCTCGCGACGGCGATCAACGCGGCGTTGACGATCGGGATCACGGCCGAGGACCTCGGCATCTTCTTCAGGCAGCCGATCGACGAGCGCACGATGACCACGCAGCTCTACGTGCT
>JBKPFD010000339.1:0-1318 GCA_046729155.1 Actinomycetota bacterium | reverse complement strand
GCCGAGCCCTGCTCGATGCCCGCGGCCTCGCGCAGCGTGTCCGCCCGGTCGGTCCGCTCCCAGGTGAAGTCGTGGTCGTCGCGCCCGAAGTGGCCGTACGCCGAAGTCTTCGAGTAGATCGGCCGCTGCAGGTCGAGGTCGCGCAGGATCGCCGCCGGCCGCAGGTCGAAATGCTCCTTGACGAGCTCCTCGATCCGCGATACCTGGATCTTCTCCGTGCCGAACGTGCGCACGGCGAGGGAAACGGGATGAGCGACGCCGATCGCGTACGCCACGTTGACCTCCGCCCGGTCGGCGAGCTCCGCGGCGACGACGTTCTTCGCCACGTACCGCGCCGCGTAGGCCGCCGAGCGGTCGACCTTCGTCGGGTCCTTGCCCGAGAACGCGCCGCCTCCGTGCCGAGCAGCGCCGCCGTACGTGTCGACGATGATCTTCCGCCCGGTCAGTCCCGTGTCGCCCATCGGCCCGCCGAGCACGAACTTCCCGGTCGGGTTGACGTAGACGAAGTCCCGCTCCTCGAGACGCTTCTCGTCGTACATGTCGCGCGGCAGGATCGGATGCAGCACGCGCTCGATCAGGTCCGGCTTGATCAGGTCCTCCGAGCTGATCCCGTCCGAGTGCTGCGTCGAGACGAGGATCCGCTCGATCTCGACCGGCCGCTGGAAGCCGTGCTCGTCGACCTCGTAGCGGACCGTGACCTGGGCCTTGCCGTCGGGCCGCAGATACGGCAGGTCTCCGGCCTTGCGCACCTCGGCGAGCCGCTTGCAGATCTTGTGCGCGAGCATGATCGGGAGCGGCATCAGCTCGGGCGTCTCGCGCGTCGCGTACCCGAACATCATTCCCTGGTCGCCGGCGCCGAGCTTGTCGAGCGGGTCGTCGTCGCCAGGGTCGTGCTGCGTCTCGTAGGAGGCGTCGACGCCCTGCGCGATGTCAGGCGACTGCTCGTCGATCGCGACGACGACACCCCACGTCGTCGCGTCGAAGCCCCATTCCGAGTGCGTGTAGCCGATCTCGGTGAGCTTGTCGCGCGCGGTGCGGGCGATGTCGACGTACGTCTCGGTCGTGATCTCGCCGGCGACCACGACCAGGCCCGTGGTGATGAGCGTCTCGCAGGCGACGCGGCCGTTGACGTCGTCTCGGAGGACGGCGTCGAGCACCGAGTCCGAGATCTGGTCGGCGATCTTGTCCGGGTGGCCTTCGGTGACGGACTCAGAGGTGAAGAGAAATTCGCGCGCAGCCAAGGCTGCGAAGGCTAGTCGATCTCCAAGAAGGCGGTGAACGACCCCGAGCGGCCGTCGCTGTCCGCCCAGGCGAGGAA
>JBKPFD010000338.1:0-5653 GCA_046729155.1 Actinomycetota bacterium | reverse complement strand
GTGCAACGCGGCGGCCGCGATCTCGAAGGGCGCCCGTTGGCGCGGGTGGCGGAGAGCGAGCGGCGCGTGATCGAGGAGCGTCGGCAGCGTCTCCTTCAGCACTTGCCGCCGCAGCTCGACCGGCGGCGGCGTAGCCGGTGTGGCGAGGACGCGGAACACACGCGCGTGCAGCTCGAAGCCTGCGGGCGCCTGAGGCGCAGCGACAGCAGTTCCGTCGACCTCGACAACGGTTTCGGGCTGGAGCTCGATCGGCTCATCGAGGACGACCTGGGCCAGGCCCGCGCGATCACGCAGGACTACGAAGGCGACGCTGCCGAGATCGCGCTTCGCGTGCACCCAGCCCGCCAATGTCACCTGCTCGCCCGAGTGGGCGGCGAGCTCGTTCGTCAGGATCCTCACGGTCATCACCTCCCCCACACAGTCGCCCTACCTGTGCGGGCGGGAGGCGTCCCCGCGGTGCCACCGCACTTCACCGCCTCGCGGCGGCCTCGTTACGGCCCGGTCACGGCGGCCAGCCGGACGGCTCGGGAGGCGTCACTCTCCGTCGTCACCGTCGACCGGAGGATAAGCGAAATCTCCGAGATGCAGGTTCAGGCGATTTCCCGTCGTTTCCGGCTAGCGCCAAGACCGGCCATCGTGCGTCTCTTGGGTCGCTCCTAGCGCGCTGGCCATGAGACATACAGCCCGGTAGGGTCGGCATGTGACCGAGGGCGCGCCGGCGACCACTCATCCCGGCGGCGACCTGCTCCGCGTTGCGGAGGCCGTCCACGCCGGCGAGGTCTCCGTTGCCTTCAAGCCGGGCCCGACCGTGATGGCGAAGGTGGGCGACAAGCTGCTCGACATCGCCGAGGCCAGCCTGGTACCGATCGAGTCCGGCTGCCGCATGGGTATGTGCGGCTCGGATCCCGTCCGCATCGTGGAGGGCGAGGAGAACCTCTCGGCGATGCGGTCGGCCGAGCGGCGAACCCTCGAGCGGCTCAGCCTCGGCGCCGGTTGCCGCATGGCCTGCGTCACGCGCGTCCAGGGGCCCGTGGTCGTCGACCCCCAGCCGGGGCCGCCGGAGCTCGAGCACGAGGAGCCGCGACCGACTACCGCCCGGATCGATCGAGCTTTGCAGCGGGCGATCCGGCGGGTCGTGGTCGTTGGCGCGGGGGTCGCGGGAGTCACCGCAACCGAGGAGCTCCGCCGAGTGCTGGCCGACGCCGAGCTGACGCTCATCGGCGACGAGCCGTACCCCTTCTACAACCGCATGGCGATCACCCGTCTCGTCTCCGAGTCCACGTCGATCGAGAGCCTGTACCTGAACCCGCGCGACTGGGCCGAGTCGCGCCGTGTCGACTATCGGCGCGGAGTCGCAGTCACCGCGATCGACCGCGCGAACCGCGAGGTGAGCCTCGCGGACGGACAGCGGATTCCGTACGACCGGATCGTGATAGCCACAGGCGCGCGCCCGCTCGTTCCGCCGATCGGCGGTGTCGGCGCGGCGGGCTGCTTCGTGCTTCGAACGATCGACGACGCCGTGCAGATCCAGCAGCACATTCGGCGCACCCGCGGCCGGACCGCCGTGATCGTCGGCGGGGGTCTGCTCGGCCTCGAGGCTGCGTACTACCTGGCGCAGCTCGAGGTTCGCGTCCTCGTGCTCGACCGCGGCCCGTGGCCGCTGAGCCGGCAACTGGACGAGCAGGCGGGAGCGCTGCTATGGGAGATGCTGGAGGACCTGGGAATCGAGGTGTTGCCGCGGAGGGAGGCGCAGAGCGTTCTCGCCGACGGCCGTGTGACGGGAGTCGAGCTGATCGAAGGAGGCTCGATCGATGCCGACCTGTGTCTCATCGCGACGGGGATCGTGCCGAACTCCGAGCTCGCAGAGGCGGCGGGCCTCGATGTCGACGGCGGGATCAACGTCGACGACGGCATGCACACGTCGGATCCGCACATCTTCGCTGTCGGCGACGTCGTCGATCACAACGGTCGCCGCTACGGGCTCTGGCCGGCCTGCGTCGAGCAAGCCCAGGTCGCGGCGACGAACATGGTCGGTGGCGAGGCCGCCTACCGCGTCACGTCGCAGCCGGCGAGGCTGAAGGTGCCGGGAATCGATCTGCTCTCGATCGGCGTCGTCGACGCTCCACCGGGCGAGGCGAGAACCGTCGTCGTCAGCGCGTACGGGACGCGCCGCTACCGGAAGCTGATCCTGGAGGAGGGCCGATTGACGGGAGCGATCATCCTCGGCAGCCCGGACCTCTTCGACGACGTCACCACGGCGGTCGAGAGCCGCGTCGACCTCGGCTCCGAGCTCAATGCGCTCGAGCAGGGCAAGTGGCACGCCTTGTCTCGCCTCGCCGAGGGTGAAAAACTGGAGCGCTAGGGTAGCCGCGAAGGAAGGGGCCGTCACAATGGCAATCGACGTCGAAACGCTCGAGAAGAGTTTCGACCTCGTCGCTCCGCAGGGCGACGAGCTGATGCAGACGTTCTACGACAACCTGTTCGAGGCAGCGCCGTCCGTGCGGCCGCTGTTTGCAGACGTCGACATGGACCGGCAGCGGCAGGCGCTGCTGAACATGCTGCTCGTCCTGCGCGAATCGCTCCGGGATCTCGACGACATCGTCCCGGACCTCGAGGAGCTCGGTGCGCGCCACGTCGAGTACGGCGCGAAGCCCGAGCATTATCCCGTCGTCGGGGAGGTGCTGATCGGCGCGATGGCGCAGGTCGCCGGCGATGCTTGGAAGCCCGAATACACGTCCGCGTGGCAGGAGGCGTACCAAGTCGTCCAGGGTGTGATGGTCTCAGGCTCAGCCGCTCAAGTTGAATGACCACGGCGGGCGGCGAGCGCACCCAGCGCGGATTCCTCGCTGACCTGCACGAGACCGACCAAGCCGTCGTCCTCCAGTACACGCAGGCACGGCTGTACGCGCCGGGTGAGTTCGCCGTCCGTCGCGGCGAGGTCGACCGCAGCTTCTTCATCATCGCGCGCGGCTCCTTCGAGGTGCTCGTGCCGATTGGCGAAGGCCTAGAGCGGGTTCGCGTGCTCGAGCCCGGAGACCTCTTCGGCGAGGTCGGGTTCTTCGACGGCCTCCCGCGCTCTGCTGACGTCGTCGCGCTCGAAGCGTCTGAGGCGCTCGTGCTGACGCAGGGGGCTTTCCAGCGACTGCGACTGACTCATCCACGGCTCGCCCTGCGCTTCGTGCTCGACCTCGGTCGCATTCTGGGCGAGCGCTTCCGCGCCTCCGACGCGCTCGCCGGACCGGCTCCCCGCTAGACGGTCGCGACGTTCGCCGTCAAGTACCGAGATAGCGTGGAGTCGTCGGGCTCGGCCTCGATCCCGGTCTCACATCGCCATGTAGCGAAAGGAGAAGAGAGAAATGACCAACCACAGAATAGGAACGCGGGAGGAGTGGCTCGCGGCTCGACTCGAGCTGCTCGACGCCGAGAAGGAGCTCACCCGCCGTAGTGACGAGTTGGCCCGGAAGCGACAGGAGCTTCCCTGGGTCAGGATCGAGAAGGACTACACCTTCGAGACCGACGAAGGCACCGCCTCCTTCGCGGACCTCTTCGGCGGGCGCTCCCAGCTCCTCATGTACCACTTCATGTTTGGCCCCGAGTACACGGCCGGCTGCCCGGCCTGCTCGGCGATCGCGGACGGCTTCAACGGGTCTCACGTCCACCTCGAGAATCACGACGTCGCGATGATGGCTGTGTCGCGCGCGCCGCTCGACAAGCTCCAGGCCTACAAGCGCCGGATGGGCTGGAGCTTCCCGTGGGCGTCCTCGTTCGGCAGCGACTTCAACTTCGACTTCAACGTCTCGATCACCGAGGAGCAACAGCGTGAGGGGGTCGTCGAATACAACTTCCAGCCGCGCGACGTGAGGCCGGTGCTCGAAGCCGGCGACGAGGGCCCCGTCGCCCAGGTCGCGGCGATGACCGGAACCGACATCGCGACCTACACGCGGGAGGCACCGGGGATGAGCGCGTTCGCGCTCGAGGACGGTGTCGTCTACCACACCTACTCCGCGTACTCGCGCGGCGTCGACGCGATGTGGGGCATGTACCAGTGGCTCGATCGCGCGCCGAAGGGACGCAACGAAACAGGCATCTGGTTCCGTCGTCGCGACGAGTACGACCAGGGCTAAACGCCTCAGCCCGACGCCATTGGCCCCCCTTTTACGTTGAGCTTGCTGAGGGGTGACGGGCTTCGAGGCGCAGTTCCAACTCGAGCTCGTGAGCGATTGGGATCCCCTTTGCATCCCGATCCGGGATCGATGGCTTGAGGCGGCGGCGCGCATCCGAGACGGCGTGGCGGTGGAGAGCGACGATGTCCATGCCCCACCGTTGATAGAGCTGCAACGCGCGGAGGTTGTTGTTGGTCGTTATCAGCCAGAGCCGTCGGCAGCCTGAATCGATCGCAGCGTCGCGCACGGCATCGAGTAGCGCTCGCCCGATCCCGTGGCCCTCGCGGAGGCTGCGGATCGTCACCACCTCACATTCGTCACCGCGCACTGCGTATGAGACGAGGCCCGCGCGCTCTCCGTTCAAGAAGGCCATGAAGCCCGGGAGTCTGGTCGGATCGACGAGCTCCCCCAAGCGTGCCACGACGGGCTCACCCCAGCTGTCAGTCTCGATCTCGACTGCCCACGGCCGGTCTTCCTCGGTGAGCGGTCGCACTTCGATCATCGCTTCAGTATCGGTCTCCGGAGCAGCACATCGCTTCTGCTGTGGCGCCGGCACTGGGCCAACCGAGCGTGTTTCTGGGCGACGACGACGACCGGTGAGACACAGAAACGCTGTGGCTTACGGGCAGTTCGAGACGGGGGCGACGGGACTCGAACCCGCGACCTCCGGCGTGACGGGCCGGTTACGGCGCAACCGACTTCGACCGGCTGTCTGGCGTCGAATCCCCGATCCGAGCCTGCTCGGCTAGGTTGCGCGTGGCTGCAAAGCGCACGGAGACGCCAAGGAGGTTTCATGCCTGTCCTGTTGTTCGTCCGGATCAAGTCGGACCTCGACACCGATGAGTTCGACCGTCGCCTGCTCGAGCGACGACCCCGATTTCGCGACGTACCAGGCCTGCTGCAGAAGGTCTACGGTCGTGATCGCACGACGGGCGACATCTGCGGGATCTACTTCTTCGAGAACGAGAAGGCGCTCGAAGCGTTCCGCGAAACGGAGCTCGCGCGCACCATTCCTGCCGCGTACGAAGCGACCGACATTCGGCGCGAGGTCTACGACGTGCTGTACGCGCTATGGCCCGAGCGCGGCCCGCTCGTCCAGGTTGAGGGCACTGCGGCCCGAGTCGCTGTGCTCGATCAGAACACGCCCGCGTAGGCGTTCAACGCGGGCTGCCCACCGAGATGGGCGTACAGCACCCTCGAGCCGGGCGCGATCCGTTCCGAGCGGACTAGGTCGATCAGCGCTGCCATCGACTTCCCCTCGTACACGGGATCGGTGAGCATGCCCTCGAGACGGGCGCACAGCTGGATGGCCTCGATCGTCTTCTCGTCCGGAATGCCGTACGTTCCCGCGTGCCACTCGTCGAGGAGGACGATCTCGGAGTCGTCGAGGTCGCGTCCGAGCGCGATCGCCTCGGCAGTGAATCGTGCGATGCGGGCGATCTGATCCCTCGTTTGTGCGACGGTCGCCGAACCGTCGATCCCGAGGACCG
>JBKPFD010000337.1:0-4038 GCA_046729155.1 Actinomycetota bacterium | reverse complement strand
GTGCCGCCGCGGAACGACTCGAGCCAGGGGTCGCGGTGGGCGGATTCATTCGCCCGCCACTGGCTCGCCTCCGCGGCGGACATGCGGCGCGTTCCCTGCGGGCACCTCCAGTGGGTCGGCATCAAGCAGGGCCCCGGCGGCGGGTTGAACCTGCGGATGAACGCCGTCAGCTCCGCACCGTCGGTCCCCGGGGGGATCGCCTCGTAGGCGCTGTCCGAGAAGAGCACGAGGCCGAAGTCCTGCCTCGTCCGGGCGAGGTGGCGGAGCGGCTCCGAGAAGCGGCTCCCCGGCGAGCCGATGCTTGCGGAGACGTCAAGCACGAGCACGCCACTCTCGCTACCGGGAAACGCAGCGCGCCTGCGCTTCTCGGAGTCGCGCCCGAGCGCGACCCCGACTGCGAGGGCGAGGAGGAGCGCCGTGGCAAGGCCGATCCGCACGAGCGCGGTCCGGCGGGCGTGGCCGCTGAGCGCCTCGGCGTCGGCGAGCGGGATCGCCTGCGGCCGGCCGCGACGGAACCTCACTGCTCCTCCTTCGCGATTAACTGCTCGACATCGTCTGAGAGGGGGCCGACGCTCGGCTGCGCCGGGTCGGTTCGCCGCCAGGCAAGGCGACTGGCGTCGAGAGCGAGGTCCGGCTCGCGGATGTTCCGCAGCTCGCCCGCGAGGCTCTCGAGCGCGGGGCGGCTGCGATCGTGCTCCCCGCGGGCCGTGTGACCCTGAACGAGCGCCAGCGCACGACGGAGCGCGGAGAGACGCGAGCGCCTCCCGGCGAGCGCGTCCCGGACGTGTGCGCGCACGCCGAGCGCGCGCGCGAGCAGGAGCAGGCCGGTCGCCGCGAGCAGCGCCGCGAGCATGTACCCGAGGGTCGCGAGCGTGCGCGGCCGGATTCGGTACTCAACGGCAGGGAGGTCCCGCGCGTCGGCCTGGAGCGAGAGCGACTTCAGGTCCTCGGGCCCGACGCGGGCCGCGACCTTCAGCTGCGGCCACTCGATCGAAGCCGTCTGCGCGCTCGACGCGTCGCGCAGCGCATACGTGAGCTGCGTGCGGGGAAACTGCACGACGCCGTCCTTGCGCGGCAGACACCGCGCCGTCAGGCACTCGAGCTCCCAGTCGAAGCGGACGCGGTCGACTCGCCCGAAGGACGTCCGGCTCTCCCGTCGCTTCGCGACGCGATAGGCACCGAAGCGCGGCTCGATCCTGAGGCTTCCGCGCCGCACGCGCCGCGCGTCGTACACCGCCTCCACGCGGGCATGCACCGGCTGCCCGAAGAGCGGCGTCTGCGGGTCGAGCCGCGAGCTCGTGGCGAGGAGCTCGGCGCCGAGCACAGGGGCGCCGCCATCGCCGTCGCGGCCGATCAGCAGCGCCCCGGCAACCGCGAGCAGCACGGCGCCGAGCGCGACGATGAGCAGCGGGCCGCGGCTCACCACGGCCCCACGAACTGGTGTCGGCGCAGGTCGGCCCAGGCGAGGAACTGGCCGTAGATCTCGTCGCGGTCCGCCGAGGCCACGAGCAGCGGCTCGAGCCCGAAGCTCCGCAGCCCGTCGAGGAGGCGGTCGAGCCGGCCTTCGTTGTCACGCCGTCGCCGCTGCGCCTCGCGGCGGCTCAGCCGCACGGGCCGCAGGCGCCCCGTGCGCGGGTCGGCGAGCGGGACGACGACCGAAGAGACGGGCGGAAAGCTCTGCTCCCAGGTCGGGTCCTGGATCACGACCGGCACGACCTCCCACGGGAGCTCGGTGACCTGCATCCACGCCTCTGCGTCGGGCGGATCGAGGAAGTCGGAGAGGACGAACACGAAGCTCCCCGGCGGCAGCGACCGGCGGCTCGACACGAGATGGTCGAACCCCCGTGCCAGGTTGTCGGCCTGCGCCTCGTAGACGGAGTAGCGCAGATGGCTCTCCTTCACGCGCCAGAAGTCCTGCTGGCTGTGCGGCGGCCGCCAGAACGGCTCCGTCTCGCCGTGCGCGAAGTCGAGGTAGCCGACGAGGCCCCGCGCCTTCGCCGTCGAGTCGGCGATCAGCCTCCCCGCCTCGAGCATCGCCACAGGCTTCGAAAGCCACGGCAAGCTGTCCGGGTAGAGCGCCATCTCGGGGCGCCGGTCGCAGAAGACGACGACGCGCGGCGCCTCCTCGGCGAACCGCTCGCGCACGATGAACTCGTCCGTGCCGCGCGCCGAGGAAATCTTGGCCGATGCGCGCCAGTCGATCGCATCGACGTCATCCCCCGCGCGATAGGGGCGCGAGCTGGCGATGTCCGAGCCGGGGCCGCGCCTTGCGCTGCGCACCGTGCCGAAGGCCAGGCCGATCAGCCGACGGCGCGGCACGAGCGGGAACGTCAGCTCGTACTGAGCCGCCGGCACGCGCTAGGACTCCGGGGGCTTGATCGCCACGACCTCCCCGGCGAGGTCGGCCTGTGGGCGGGGGCACCGCTCGAGGCAAGCGGTGCGGAAGTCGCCGAGCGCCGCTGCCCAGCCGGTGCGGCGCACGTCGGCCAGGAACGCGGGCGTGAACAGGATGCGGTGAGCGACGACCGGCAGGAAGAGCTCGTCGACGTCCTCCGGAAGCACGTAGTCGCGCTCGTGCAGCAGCGCCCAGGCGCGGGCCGCCTTCTCGAGGGCGAGGCTGCCGCGGACGGACGCCCCGATCGCGACGCCGTCGAGCTCGCGCGTGCTGCGGACGAGGTCGATGATCCAACGCTCCAGCAGGTCGTGGACGAAGACGTCTCCGACCGCCTGCTGCAGGTCCTCGACGTCCTCGATGGTCACGACGGCCTCGACGTGCTTCAGCGGGTGCCCGTGCCGCTGCTCGCGCACGATCTCGACCTCGTCCTCGGGCTCGGGGTAGCCGAGCGCGGTCTTGACGAAGAAGCGGTCGAGCTGCGCCTCGGGAAGCGGGAAGGTGCCCTCGAGCTCGATCGGGTTCTGGGTCGCGAGCACGAGGAACGGCGGCTCGAGCACGCGGGTCGTCCCGTCGACGGTCACTTGCCGCTCGGCCATCGCCTCGAGCAGCGCGGACTGCGTCTTCGGCATCGCCCGGTTGATCTCGTCGACCAGGACGACGTTCGCGAAGATCGGCCCGGGCAGGAACTCGAAGTCGCGCGTCTTCTGGTTGTAGACGGAGAGGCCGGTGACGTCGGTGGGCTGCACGTCCGGGGTGCACTGGATGCGCGAGGGCATGGTGCCGCTGATCGTCTGGGCGATCGCGCGGGCGAGGACGGTCTTGGCAGTCCCGGGCACGTCCTCGAGCAGGACGTGGCCCTCGCAAGCCAGCGCGGAGAGCACGAGCTCGATCTCGCGGCGCTTGCCGTGGACGACGGTCTCGATGTTGTCCGCGATCCGGCGCGAGACATCGACGGAGTGCACAAGGCGCTCGTCGACTCGGTCGGCTCGCTCGGTCCGGTCCATCCCGCGCCCCAGTGTAGGCGTCACCCGCTCGGGGTCGGGAGTCTCACCGTTCACGCTGTCTGTTTAGACGTTCGAGCCGCTCAGACGTTGAAGCGCACGTTCAGTAGGTCGCCGTCGGCCACCGCGTACGTCTTGCCCTCGAGACGCTGGACTCCGCGCCGCGCGGCCTCGGCCCGGCTTCCGGCCTGGACGAGGTCGTCGTACGCGATCACCTCGCAGCGGATGAAGCCTCTCGCCATGTCCGTGTGGATCGAAGCGGCCGCGTCGAGCGCGGTGCTGCCGGCCCGCAAGGTCCAGGCGCGCGCCTCCTTCTCGTTCGCGGTGAAGAACGTGAGCAGGCCGGCCTCGTCGAAGAGCTTCGCGATCGCAGTCTCGAGCGCGGATGCGCCCTCGCGGAACGCGGAGGCCTCGTCCTCGGGCAGCTCGGCGAGCTCGGCCTCGAGGGCGAGGTCGATCCCGCCTTCGCCTTCGCCGTTGACGACCCACACGAGCGGCTTCGTCGTCAGCGGTTCGAGCTCCGGCGGCAGGTCGCCGGGGTAGTCCGCCAGCGACGCGCCCTGCTCGAGGTGGGCCAGCACGCGTTCGAGCTCCGCGACCTCCTGCTTGACGTTCGGATCGCCCGACTTGGCCTGCGTGCGC
>JBKPFD010000336.1:0-3902 GCA_046729155.1 Actinomycetota bacterium | reverse complement strand
CGTGTCGCTGCTCGACAACGTCACGCCCGAGATGGACGCCTACAAGGACGAGATCTTCGGGCCGGTGCTCTCGGTGGTGCGCGCGAAGACGTACGACGAGGCCGTGCGGATGGTGAACGAGAACCCGTACGGGAACGGGGTAGCGATCTTCACGCGCGACGGCGGGGCGGCTCGGCAGTTCCAGTTCGAGGTCGAGGCCGGGATGGTCGGGGTCAACGTCCCGATTCCGGTCCCGGTCGCGTACTACTCGTTCGGCGGCTGGAAGTCGTCCCTCTTCGGGGACGCGCACATCTACGGGCCGGAAGGCATCAATTTCTACACGCGCGGGAAGGTAGTCACTTCCCGTTGGCCCGACCCGGCCACCAGCCAGGTCGACCTCGGGTTTCCGCAGACTCGATAACGAGGGGGGTTTCAGGTGAAGGTGATCAGGTTTCGCCGCAGACAGACCGGTGCAGAGCGGTTGATGGAGCGAGTCGGCGAGCTGCCCATGTGGCAGCGCGTCGCGCTGGCGAGTGTTCCCACCGCCGGCGTTTCGGCCCTCGCGTACGCGGGGCGTCGTCGCCTCTGGCAGGCGGTCGGTCTCCTCGCGTCCGGGATCGAGGGGATCGCGGACACCGTCGAGGACGCCGCCGAGGCCGTACGCGACGCGGCGCGCAAGCGCGCGGCCGTCGAAGCGACGTAACCGCAGGCGAGGAAGGGCGAGGCGTCCCCCCGGTGGTCACGCGTCAAATCGCCCTCGCCATCGCCGCAGGGTGCGCGGCGCTCGTGTTGCCGGCTGAGCCCGGACGGACGGATGCCGGCTGCCAGGCGAGCCCGAGAACCGTGAGCCCGACGCACAGCCGCCTCTGGACCGCCGAGTTCCGCGAGGGTTTCGCCGCCACGCCCGAGGAGGTGAATCGCGACGGCTCAGTCTGGCTGAAGGCGCCGTGGTTCGCGGCCGGGCCTTCGTCGGCGCCCAAGCGGGGCCCGAGAGGCGTGCTTCGCATCAGCGGGATCCCCGTGGGGCGCCTGGGCCCGCCGCTTCGCGCCCAGACGCGCCAGGTGTGGGTCGACGGCTACGAAGGCAGCGCCGTCTGGGCCGTCGTCCTCACGTTCCCGCGCGAGGGTTGCTGGAGCATCATCGGGCGGGCGAACCGGACCTCGTACTCGTTCCAGCTCCTCGTCACGAAGACCGCGTAGCCCGCCGGCGCCAAGCAGCTCCGGGCAGCGTCGAGTCGCGCCACGTCCGGCGTCTGACACCGGACATGTCCGGCCAACGATGGCGTCTTCAGCTCCTCGCGGCGGTTTCACGCTCCTGGACGGCCATGTCCGGCGTCTGACACCGGACATGTCTCACGGGCGGCAGCGCTCCAGGACGTAGATCCCGGCGCTCGCCAGCGCCAGCAGGCTCGCCGCCGCGACCGCGACCCACACGAGCGAGACACCGTCGCCGCCGCCGTTGGTCGGATCCGCCGGAGGCACGTAGCCGAGCCAGCCCTCGATCGCGAACGGCTTCCCGGCCGCCCGCCCCGGAATGCGCCAGTTCTTGACGCGACCCGGGTCGGCGCCCGCCTCGTGCTGCGCGCGGCTGGCGACCACGCGCGGGTCGTGCCACGCGAAGCTCTTGCCCGGCGGGATCCGGCGTAGGACGCCGCCGTCTCGGTCGAAGAGCACGACGGGCCCGAGCGTGCGGTTGGCAACGACGAGCTCGTCGTACAACACCACGCGCGCATCGAGCCCGACGACGTTCGGGTCGATCGACGAGACCGTCGCGACGAATGCGCCGACCTGAGGGCTCGCCGGCCCATGCGCGTCAGCAGGCGCGGCAAGACCGAGCGCGGTGAGCGCCGCCGCGACGAGCAGCCGCGCGTTACGCGACGGCGGTCTCCGCCTTCAGCTCTTCGCCGAACCGGGCGCGCCGCACGAACTGCCCAATCCCCGGCGACGCGACGAGCTCGCCGTCCTCGACGAGCACGTTGCCGCGCAGCAGCACGATCTCCGGCACGCCCGTGACCTCGGTGCCCTCGAAGAGGTTGTAGTCCGCCTTCGAGTGGTGCGTCGACGCCGAGATCGTGACTTTCCGCTCCGGGTCGAAGACGACGATGTCCGCGTCTGACCCGACCGCGATCGTCCCCTTGCGCGGGTAGAGGCCGAAGAGCTTGGCCGGGTTCGTCGAGAGGAGCTCGACCATGCGGTTCAGCGAGATCCGCCCGGTGCGCACGCCGAACTCGTGAATCATCTGCAGCCGGTTCTCGAGGCCCGGACCGCCGTTCGGGATCTTCGAGAAGTCGTCCTTGCCCATGGTCTTCTGCCCGTCCCACAGGAATGCGCAGTGGTCGGTCGAGACGATGGACAGCACGTCCGTCCGCACCGCGTTCCAGAGCACGTCCTGGTTCGCCTTGTCCCGCGGCGGCGGCGTATAGACGTACTTCGCGCCCTCGAAGTCGGGCCGTTCGAGGAACGAGTAGTCGACGAAGAAGTACTGCGTGCAGGTCTCGCCCCACACGTCCCAGCCCTTCTCGCGCGCGATCGCGATCGGCTCGACCGCCTCCGCGCACGACACGTGCACGACGTACAGCGGCGAACCGGCCACACGCGAGAGCTGGATCGCCCGGTTGGTCGCCTCGCCCTCGGTCTCCGGCGGCCGCGTGAGCGCGTGGTACTTCGGCTCCGTGTGGCCGGCGGCGAGGGCCTCCTTGACGAGCACGTCGATCGCGTCGCCGTTCTCCGCGTGCACCATCACGAGGGCCCCCGTCTCCGCCGCGACCTGCATCGTGCGGAAGAGCGTCTCGTCGTCGACCATCAGCGCGCCTTTGTAGGCCATGAACAGCTTGTACGACGTGATCCCCTCGTCGGGCAGCGACGCGAGCTCCTCGAGCGTGCCGCCTTCCTTCAGGTCGGTTACCGCCATGTGGTAGCCCATATCGATCACCTGCTTGCCGTTCGCCTTCGCCTTCCACTCGTCGAACGCAGTGGCGAACGACTGGCCCTGCAGCTGGAGGATGAAGTCGACGTGGCACGTGGTGCCGCCGAAGGCAGCGGACGTCTGGCCCGACTCGACGTCGTCGATGGTGACGGTGCCTCCGAAGGGCATGTCCAGGTGCGTGTGCGGGTCGATCGCGCCAGGGAGCACGTACTTCCCGGCCGCGTCGATCACCTTGTCCGCCTGGACGTCGAGCGACTCGCCGATCAGCGAGATCCGCTCACCCTCGACGTACACGTCGCCGACGTAGTCGTCCGCGGCGGTAAGTACGCGCCCGCCTTTGATCAGTACGGACATCCGCGACAAGTTTAGGCTCGCGCGCGATGAGTCTCGACCCCAAGCGCATGGTCGCCGAGCTGCGCGAGCTGCAGGAGCTGACCGGCGACGAGGACGGCGCCCAGCGCGTCGCCTGGACCGACACGTGGGTGCGGGCCCAGGAGTGGATGGCCGGGAAGCTCGACGGGATCGAGATGGAGTTCGACGAGGCTCGCAACCAGTGGTGGACGTTGCGAGGGCCCTCCGACAAGGAGCTCCTCATCGGCGGGCACCTCGACTCGGTGCCGAACGGCGGCTGGCTGGACGGCGCGCTGAACGTCGTCGCCGGCGCCGAGGTTCTACGCCGGATCGCCGAGGAAGGCGAGCCGCCGGTCACGGTGCGGCTCGTCAGCTGGGCTGACGAGGAGGGCGCGCGCTTCGGGCGCTCGCTGTTCGGCTCGAGCGCGGCTGCGGGGTCGATGGACGACCAGGACGAGCTTCGCCAGCGCACGGACGCGGAGGGCCGGTCGCTTCCGGACGCGATCGGCGAGCACGGGGTCGACCTCGACAAGGCCTTGGAGGCCAGACGGCAGCTCGAGAACGCCGCGGCCTACCTCGAGCTGCATATCGAGCAGGGCCCGGTACTCGAATCGCTCGATTTGCCGCTCGGCGTCGTCCTCGGCAC